>NZ_NXLP01000098.1:0-3530 GCF_003364125.1 Helicobacter sp. MIT 14-3879 | reverse complement strand
CATTAGCAAAAACTTGCATACCCACACAAGCACTAAGCAAAAAGGCAGTTAAAAGAATCTTTATAGTTGTAGTGAGACTTTTCATTTTGTGTTCTCCTTATATTGTGTTTTCTTGTTACTTTATGAATTTTGTTTCCTTAATATTATTTTTTTAGCTATATCGTATGACATTTTATCGTTATATTATATTGTGTTTTTCTCGTTTGTTTAATAAATTGTGTTTTTTTAATAAATTTTGATTTCCTTAATATTGTGTTTTCACTATATAATATGACATTTTATCGTTATATTATATTGTGTTTTTCTCGTTTGTTTAATAAATTGTGTTTCCTTTAATAAAATGTGTTTCACTATAAAATGTTTCTTTATGTTATTAATTTAAAAGTTATTTTGACATTTCTTTAAGACGATAAAATATATGCAAATAATATTAAAGTTTTTCACTCACTCACTCACAATCCTTTCTCTTTTTTGCTATTTTTATCACTTCTCATTTTCAGCTTTCAAGCCACCTCTCAACCCATAAAGCTTAAATGACAAACTTCCTACAAATTACTAGCATTACACCTATATTACACCTGCATTATGCCTACATTACGCCCATAAGCACACGCTATTTTACAATATTTATACAATTTTACACTTTGTTCAAAGAATAATAAAAGTTATAGATATAGTGGATTCAAATAAAAACTATTAAGATTTAAGACTATGGCATTTAGACTAAGAAAGAAATAATAATCAAATTTTTAATGATAAAGTCTTTTATAATGGTTTCAGCTCCATTTTTCGCTCACAATTTCGCATGAAAAATGTAAATCATTCCTCTTGAAGTAAGATCCGCGTGAAACTGCCAGTCACAGTCATAGCTCACCTTGTTAAACATATACCTATCGCTCCTACTACCACATAAGACAAGATTTAGTATTAAATTCTTGCTTGCTCAAATCACCGCTAACATCAAGTATTTTACTGCATACTTCACCTTAAACATCATCAGATAGAAAACCTCTAAATGTTGCATTCTAAGATTTCTTAAATCCCGTTGAGTGTCATTATTTATTAAGACCCAAGAATCTCCAAAAAAATAAAATAAGAAACGAATCCATTCAAGCTCATTGCCAAAA
The DNA here is from genome assembly GCF_003364125.1 of Helicobacter sp. MIT 14-3879. Taxonomy (NCBI): domain Bacteria; kingdom Pseudomonadati; phylum Campylobacterota; class Epsilonproteobacteria; order Campylobacterales; family Helicobacteraceae; genus Helicobacter; species Helicobacter sp. MIT 14-3879. The sequence continues at coordinate 2,403 of NZ_NXLP01000098.1, read as the reverse complement.
TAGCCAAAATAAGAAAAAATAAAGAGTAAAAAATAGGACGAAAGTTTCTAAAATAAATAAGATTACTACCCACAAAAGCAGGAATAAAAATACTTTCCAAAAATTACCATAGTCCAACCTTGTGCTTCTTGAATTAATAAGAAGCAATATCGAAAAACCAAGAATAGAAAATGCAATGACAGATAGAATCCCACAAGGATAAATCCGCCTTTCTAATAACCTAACATCAATCCATTTTCTAAAAATCTGCCAATATATCATAAAATTTACCAGATAAATAACAAAAATAATAGTAGAATCCACACATTAATTTTTGTTACAATTTACACCAAACTCCAATACTTATAAGCACCGAGTAAAAGGTAAGACGAACAACTCACCCGCCTTTAAATAAGGAGAATTGAAATTTCTATTTATGTTTAGCAGATTGTTTCGCAAAAGTGAGTCTTTAAAAATAGAATCTAGCTTAACATTTTTTTCTACTTATCCCCCCACTTTTGCTTAAATCCCTTTGTATCCGCTAATATAGGCTTATGCCTTTAGCTCGCTCACATTCCACTAACCAAGTTGCACAAGTAGCAGCTAGAATCTACTATTTCTCTTGTATTACACTTCAATCAACTATCAAAACACATAACCAAATAACGCATTCGCTCCATAATAATAGAGATTCTCTGCATGATTGATAGCGGCTTTAAAATGCCCATCAAAGCCTATGCGCATATTGCTTCTTATGGCAAAACTTCCACTTAGATTAAGACCTATGCGACTATTGTAGGGAGAATTAAAGCTAATCCTTTCTCCATTTTGAAAGACTAGATTAAATTTCTGTGAACTTAGCATAAACTGCTCATAACCAAACCCTAAGAGCAGATGTTTCCCGCTATCTATACTATAAACTCCCTCCAAACCTGCTACCATACTCAAATAATAAGCATTATATTGCGGAGAATGTAAAATCTGGGAGAAATTAACTAATTCCCCAAGGGCAGATTCTCTAAAGTCTGATAACCTATTGTAGCTTTGAATAATCTTTCCATAAGGCTTAAGGGAGAAAGATAACCTTTCTCCTCCCAATAAAAACCGGTAACCTAATTGTGCATCTAAGCTAAGTTGATGAAAACCGTAATTTGCCTTTAAAGTTTGGTTTGCAGAGCCATTGGTTTGCATCTCACGCTTAGAATCCGTCAAAGAAGCAAAATAACCCAACATAATATCTAGCTCTAGCGCAGTGTTTGGCAAAAAAGTAGTATGTAAATTCGTATTTAGCCCAAAATTATGGCTTTGATTGTGAAATGAGGATTGCAACAGTGTGTAATTTCTTTGCATACTTTGCATGCTCCCATACACATAAGCACTTTGTACGGATAACACAGTGTTACCCAATCTATAATATACACCCGCTTTTATGCCACCAAATTTTCCGCTAGCACCACCTAGAATACCATTTGCAATCACACCTACATCTGTACTAAAAGAACCCGAACTATCTTGAGTAATTAATGATAAAGATGAGGAATGTGTCCCAAGATTATTTTTAAGTATATCTAACGCGGTAAAAGGCATGGCAAAAAATTGCGAAAACAAAGCATTATTGAGATGATTAACATCAGAAGCAATCGTCTTGCTACTTGCACCGCTAAGAGTGTAGATTCCCTCTCCTAAAGCTCCCAAAATAGCCTTTTGGTTAGAATCAAGCGTAGCCTTGAAATTATTGATAGCATCATAATCCATATTCATTATCACAGTACCGTTCCATTGGCTACTTGTTCCACCTAGAGAAGCACTGGCAAAATCAGTATTGCCATTATGCAGTGAAATATTCGCTATGCTGCTTGTAATTGCGCCATTAACAAGAGTGTGTGTACCTGCTTTTGCTCCTGCAAGGTCAATAATCACTGTACCGCCATTATTTAGATTTCCATTGAATTGCCCCATTATACCGTTATTCGCACCAAAGATAAGGGTATTACCTGCTTGATTGTCTAAACTCGTAGCAGTCAGGGTTGCACCATAGATTCCTATAAAGGAGCTTTTCGGATTTAGCAAGTCTCCATTTGCCACAAGATCGCCGCCCACTGCAGAGATAATCGAACCACTCACATTCATGCTCCCACCATAGAGCAAAAGATTCCCACCACCACCAAAATGCGGATCATAGACATTGAATCCTCCTACTGCAGAGCCTGTGCTATCTACTTGAGCTTGTCCGCCATTATAAAAATTTCCTCTTATTTCAATATTGCCCCCATAGCTCTGAAAAGTTGCTGTGCCATTAACCGTAAGGCTTTCAGGACTGCCAATATTATAAAAGTCACCATAAGGGTGAATTGGCCCTTATTTATGTTTAAGTTAACGTGAATTGCGGACCGGGCTTGCTTAATCTTTGAGGCTTGAGTTTGT
>NZ_NXLP01000097.1:0-3550 GCF_003364125.1 Helicobacter sp. MIT 14-3879 | reverse complement strand
AAATATTATGATAGGATATTTTCATCATTCCGCTTTGTTTTTAAAAATAATAATGTAAAAAGAGACAATATTGAGAAAATAATATTTTATGTAAATTGGCGTGATTTAAGACCATATCTAGCGGGAAATGAGGGAACAGGAATTTACTTATCTGGTGGTAGAGAAACTTGTAGTTATTTTAAATATAAATATGGCATAAAGGAATAAAATTTAATAGGAAACTAATATGACAAACAAAGAGATAATTAATAAACTTAAAGAAAATGCAGAACTTGCTTGGGCTTCTTATGGATACTTTCATTTAGCAAATAAGAACTATAAACCTGAAGGTTGGTGGAATAAAGATAAAGAAAGATTAGATGAGTTTAAAAAAATCAAGAACAATATTTGCCCCACTTCCGCTGACATTCTCAATATAGAATATAATTCATTATTTGACGGCGACTTCACCCCCACTCAAGCTAAAAGATTCTTTGAACACTATGAGCTAATAGAACATTGTCCTAATACAGATTCTGGCTTCTCTGCTACCTTATTCCAAGATAAAGATTCTCAAGCATACATTCTAGCCATAAGAGGTACAGAGTTTCCCAGCAATAATGGAGATATAAAAGCAGATGCTAGAATGGCATTAGGATATATTCCACATAGAAAATTAATGAAAAGGAGTATTATATGAAAACTTCTGATAAAATAGCACTAATCTATTTGATAATATGTGTTCTCATAGCTGGATTTTTTGCAATGCTTGGTTATGGACTTAATGGAACTGGGTCAGATATGCCTAAGGCTGTTGTGTATTTTTGCCTTTATATGATTTGGTTATTAGTGCCATATACCATTATATCTTTAGTTATAGAAATGATAAAAAGCTTTAGGATGTGGAAATTGATAAATTTAATTTTAATGTTATTCTTTACGCTTGTATATTATATCAAATTTTTTTGAACTTTGGGAGAAAGAATTAAATGACAAACAAAGAGTGTATTAAAAAACTTAGGGATAATGCAGAGCTAGCACAAGCTAGTTATTTTTATTTTGATTTGCTAAAAGATTCTAATGATACTCCTAGAAAAATTTATGAACTAGATTCTAACAACAATAAAATAAAAGATGAAAACTATCCTAGAGGATATAAAGAAATACCAATCAATTTAGAACATATCATAAGCAAAGAATATCAAGGACAAGAAGTATTAATCAATTTAAAACAAGATAATACTTGGCAATCAAATTTGCTTAATACACTAAATGAAAAATCTAACCTTGATAAACTCAATGGAGAATTTGGAGAACTTCAAACTAAGGAGTTTCTTAAAAAATACGATTTACTAGATTATTATCCTAAAGATAACTCCAGAGGCTTTCACGCTTGTTTATTTCAAGATAAAGAATCTAAAGCATATACTTTTGCTATAAGGGGTAGTTTTGATTCTAAAGACTATGTAGAAGCTGATTTTATTAATCTTTTGATGCAATCTAGCGTACCTAGAGACTATTTTGAAAAAATGCTAAACTTTTATAAATCTTGCGCTAAAAAATACCCTGCTATCACCCAACCTAAAAGCTTAAATGTCGTGGGACATTCTCTTGGTGGTTGCCTTGCCCAGCTCTTTGCCCTCTCTTTTGCTACTGATAAAGAATCTAGCATTATTAAAGAAGTCTATACCTTTAATTCACCCGGAGCTAAAGAACTAAAACCTAGTTATGATATACTTTTTTCCTTTCCTAAAATCATCAATAATGAAATAAAAGAATCTCTATTTAACACTTATAAAAATACCATAGAAGAGAAAGCTAAAGAATTGCATATTAATTATTTTAATTTATATCAATCAATAGAATCTACATTTAAAAAAATAATAGATAATCATATTAGTGATACTCCTGCATATTTTGGAATAAGGCTTACTACTAAAAGGACTAAAGAGCTTGATTATACTTATGTTAATTATGAAAAACTACCTACTTATCTATTTCAATCCTACCAAACCCTACTACACAACTACAATAATAGAAATGCTAAAGATAAGACTACAAACAAACCCTATACACTTAAGATAAAAGATAATACCCACCATATAGAGACTGATAGTAACAATATAACTAATGATAATGAAAATAATCTCATACAGAATCTAGGAGAGGATATAGAGGGAAAACATTATTATATTAATATTGGTGTTGAGATAGATGGCTTTGATAGGCATTCTATTAAAAGCTCTAGCATTCTTTTGAGTTTTTATGATTATCTCCTTGATTTAAAAGTAAATAGAGAACTTTTAGCTAATAATATACAAACACTACAAGATAATAAAGATAAAAAAGAATATAAAGAACGATATGAGAATTGCATAGGATATAAAGCAAGTAAAAATAAAGAAAAATATCAATTACTCACTGCTTTAATCAATGACTTTATGGAATGGACTTATAACTCATTAAGAAAAGTAGAGACTATTATTTTACAAGAAGAGCAAAATAAATATAGACAAAATATAAAATTTAATAAAAATATTACTAAAAAATCACCAGAAAAGGTATTCCCCCTAGCGTATCTCTTAAGTGAAGTAAGCTATATTGCAAAAAATAAAGATAGTGAGAATATCAAAAAATTTGATTTATATAAGATGATAGACACTATTATACAATTACAAACTGCAGAGATTTATATAAGAATCTTAGATAAAAAATACTTTGATGATTTAGAGAATAAGAAAGAATGTAGTGTTGCAGATATGCGTGCTATGCTTAAATGCCAACCTTTTATGGTTGTAGATAAGGATAATAAAGAGATTCTTAATAAACACAATATAACAGATTTATTTTTACATAAAGATTTTACAAGAATTGCATTAGGCATTCTTAATTCTTATGAAAGTCAAGCTGTATGAATGATGAATTTAAAAAAGCTTATTTAGCAATGATTAAAGAATCTATTTTTGATAGTAATGCTACTCCTATTACGCCTTGTAATTCTAATAATGCTCTTTGCTGCTCTTTAAAAACAAGAATATTTTATGATAGAGAAAATGAAAAAGTATTTTTATTTACTTATGGTGATGATATTTTAGATTGTAATGACTTACTTAGTCGTATAAATGCACTAACAGGATATAATAAACAATTCATTACTGATTATAATATTTTTCTATTTTTCAATGGCTTTCATCTAACAGGTGGCACAGAATCTCCTAATCCTCTCTCTCAATACTTCTTTGGAGAATTAGAATCTAACTCTTCTAATACCACATCTACTAACTCTACTAACTCATCTTCATCTACTTCTAATACCAATACTTCATCTTCTTCATCATCTACTTCTAATAACTTTACTAATAATACTTCTAATACTAATACCTCTTCTAACTCATCATCTACTTCTTCTAATTATTCCTCCTCTTCTACCACCTCCTCTGCCAACTCTAATACCACCTCCTCTACCTCCCACTCTACCTCTAACTTAGATGAATCCCACCCTATCTACCACTTCTCTCCCAAAGATGAAGAAAATAATATTGGAACACTCCTTATCTTTTTAAACTCCTCT
>NZ_NXLP01000096.1:0-3569 GCF_003364125.1 Helicobacter sp. MIT 14-3879 | reverse complement strand
TAACCACAGGAATAAGAAGTATGCAAAAGCAAAATAAGAAAAAATCAGTTAATGTTGGATTTAATCTTATTACAGAATCATTCATCTTATATTACTCTTTTATTTTAATTATTTTTATTTATTAAATAAATTAATTATTATTTTGCTTTATTATCCTAAATAAATTATTTTATCCCTTAATTATAGTTTTCAAGTGGCATACCACCATAATTTAAAGCATAGCTTACTTGTAGCCTCTATACTCACAATCTCTATACTACAACCTATACTATACTTGCAAATCCTCTACTTACAATCTTTCACTTAATTTTAACTACAATATTTTACTTGCAATCCTTGCAGTATTTTTTGACAATGCGTTTGACTTCATCTTGGTATTTTGGGGAATCGTAAAGGCGAAGACAAGCAAGGACATACAATTTGGATTGGTGTTTCGTTATAGGTATATTTTTAGGATTTGATAAGTATGTAAGTATGTATTTTTCTAGTTCCTCAAATTTTTCTCTACCAAGCATCGACAGCTCTATGCTACCGCCTCGAATAAACCCTAAATGTCGCATAAAGCTTGGTTGTTTTTCAAAAGATTGTTTGGGGTCTTCATAGCCTTTCTCTAGACAAAAAGCAAAGCCATATTCTTTTAGTAATTGTATTCTTGTATTACAACTTGGATTCCACAGCTCATCAAAATCAGCAAATATGGGTTGTGCAAACAACAAAGCAATAATGCCATTTTTTAGTATCTTTACCATTATTTCAACTCCCAAAAGTAGAGTTCTTTAACGATACAATCTAATTGCATTAAATAATTTGAGTTATCCAAAAATTCCTTTTCCTCTCCGCCCCATAAAGTTATATGTCCGCTAGCATCGCTCCAACCGCTAATTATCATTGCTATTACTCCATTTTTATCAAACTTTGAGAATTCATTATTATAGAAATTGATATTCTCCTGTTTTGTTTGCATTCTCTTAGGGTTATAGGGCTTATCAGCATTTCCCCAAACCTCTTGTAGCTGGAGTAACTTAATCATAAAATTAACACCTGTTAAATAATTGTGATTGTCCTCACCTTGAAGTATTGTAGCTTCTTCAAACCCCTTTGGTCTTTTTGCTTTATTTCTTGATAAATAGTTTTCAAGTGGCATACCACCTTTATTAAGTGCATAACTCACTTGTAAAGCACAAGTATTGATATAAGCATTAGAATCTCTATTAAATTCACTTTGAGCCTGTTTGCCAACTAGATTATACCTTGCTTGAGACGATAGATAAATTGCTTCTTCATAGGCATCTATGGCATTCTGCCCCTCACTAATTGCTTGTTGATAATATTCATTATATGCTCTATTTCCAACCTCATTTATTTCTCTATAAGCCTTACTTACATTACTCCAACTTGGTCTTTTGCACTTTATACTTGCACTTGTAGTGCCACAAGTAGCCCTCCATTCTACTACCACTTTCTACACTCCTTAAATATCTTTAAATATATTCTTTATCACTGCTTTATTATCTTTTACTCTACCATAAGCTGTAAAGTTTTGGTGATTTGAGGATTCTAAAACAATTTCTATTTCCTCATTATCTCTGCAATTTCTAGTAATAATATGCAAATTAATATCTTTATAATGTTTTGATGTGTCATTTAGTCTTATCTCATCGTCTCCATAAGAAAAATATATTTCTGTGATTTGCTTTTCTTCCTTGCTCTTCTCTAATGCTTCATAGACTAATCTATCATCATTACTTGCTAGTGTTGCTATTGGTTGTATAGTGGTGGGATACTCTTCATCTAAACTAGATTTATTAATATTACTTTCATTATTCTTATTAGATTTATTAATATCATTAATATATTCTTCTATCTCAAAGAATCCTTTAGCTCTACATTCTCCTTGTAAGATTAAAGGAGAGCCTTTATCAGTTAGCACTTGAGTAATAGGTTCATTCAAGATAACTTTTTTATTCTACTTTAAGTAAAGAAGAAGTAATAGATTCTGGGATATTTACAAGCTTAGTGCGAGGAGAAGGAATACCTACTATATTATTAAAACAACCAACTATACTTGCTTGTTTTAAATCATTAATTGTAATTACTCCTGCATTATTTATCTCTAATAAATCTTTAGTGCTTGATTGTAAGATTAACTTACCTTTATGGATACATTCTATTTTATCATCTTCTAATAATGGGTGAGGCAAGAGTATTCCTTAAAATATATTTTAGATATTAAGTTATTATATTATGTTTAAATATATTCTTTTTATATTTAATATATTCTTAAAGAAATTTATTTAATTGTGTTTTGTATGTTTAATATTTTATTTATACTTTCTATATTTTATACTTAACATATATTTCTCTTTAGATTCTTAAAGAAATATTTTATCTTTATATTTATACTCTCTAATTCTTTAGATTCTTAAAGAAATATTTTATCTTTATATTTATACTCTCTAATTCTTTAGATACTTAAAAGAATTATTTTGTTTTTAAACCCTATCTTAATTATTTAATGTTTCATATTTATTTGTATAAAAGATTTTAGATAGTTTAAGGTTATTTATAATATTTTAATTAAGTGCAAAATTATATAAATTCTACAACTTGATTAAAATCCTGTCGAGTTTTTGGATATTTTGGATTCTCTCTCCTGTAACCAAAACCTATCATCACAGAAACACCAAAATGTTTTAAATCAAATACTCCCTCATTTGCTAAAAGTTTATCCACTGCATCTTGCCCAAAACCTTCAATCGCACAAGAGTCTATACCCAAAAGTGCTGCAACACTCATCATATTGCCAAGTACAATGTAAGTTTGTTTGCACGCCCAATCAAAAATAGCCCTATCTGTTTGCAATAAGTTAAAATCTTTTTCTTGGAATTTTTTATAAAATTCACGCTTTATTTCTTGTATGTGAATAGGTAATTTTTGGACTTTTTGCATCATATCGCTAATATACTGACTATTTGCTAAAGTATCCTCTTTTCTACGTGCTAAAATAATTACAAAGCAACTTGCCTCTTTTAAAGCGTGTTTTCCACCCCAGCAAAGTGGTATCAATTTTTCTCTTATTGTTTTGTTTTGTAAAACAATAAATTTCCAAGGCTCAAAACCAAAAGAACTAGGACTTAATCTAGCACACTCTAAAATAGTATGTAAATCTTCATCACTAATAATTTTATTTGTATCAAATCTTTTGCACGCATATCGTAAGTTAAAAGCCTCAATGATAGCTTTATTACTTATACTTTTAGTAATATTTTGCATTTTATTTCCTTGTTATGTATAATAGCGATTTTAGCTCAAAGATTTTAAGTCTAACTTAAATATATTTTGTGTTATATTTTGTCATATTAAAAATCAATTTATGTAATAAAACAAATATTAAAATTTAATAAAAATTAAATAATGTAGGAAATTGAAGCTCTTTCAATCATTTTAGCTTAATACATAAGTATATATGAAGTGGCGTAATTCTTCACCGTCCTTGTAATCTTCCTATTATTAATTTTTATCAAAAAGGAGACTTCTATGAAAAGCAATAAATCTTTATGGCTTTTTAC
>NZ_NXLP01000095.1:0-3581 GCF_003364125.1 Helicobacter sp. MIT 14-3879 | reverse complement strand
CCGCCTAAATTTGCAACGACCACTGCGGCCTCAGCATTACCAACAACTGCAGCCTAATCAAGTATATTTTGCAGTGCTAGACAAACAGCGAGAGTAGCGATAACAGTATCTCCTGCTCCACTTACATCATAAACCACTTTAGCTATGGTGGGCTTCCTATGCAAAACCCCATTTTCTAAGAATCCTATACCCTCTTCGCTTAACGTTATTAAGGGGTATTTCACAAGACTGATATTTTGTAATTCTAGCAAGGCATCCTTAAGTGTTTTTTCATTATGAATAAAGATTTTTGTAGCAAGAGTAGCTTCTTTTTTATTGGGGGTTAATAAAGTAGCATGTTGATATTTACTATAATCTTCTCCTTTGGGATCGCATAACACAGGAATTCCAAAACTATTAGCAAGCTTAATGAGCTTCTGAGTAAAACCATGGCTTAACACTCCCTTAAGATAATCGCTCAAAATGAGACATTGATACTGCGTAATCTTGCTTTGTAAGTCATCAAATATTTCTTCGTATAGTGAATATTCTAAAGGTTGTGTGCTTTCTTTATCAATACGCAACATTTGATGTTTGGCAGCCATAACACGAATTTTTGTGGTAGTAGGACGATTAGATTTATAGCAATGAGCCTGTATCCCCTTATTGATAAGGAAATCTTGGAGCAATGCCCCCTCCATATCATTGCCTATTGCACCATAAATGCTAACTGTAGCCCCCATAGCAATGAGATTGTTTGCTACATTGCATGCGCCTCCTAGATTGAAACTCTCATTTTCTATGCACACTACTGGTACAGGTGCTTCTGGAGAAAGTTTGTTGGCATTACCCCAAATATATTTATCTAACATAAGGTCGCCAATTACTAGAATCTTAATTTGTTTTTTTTGTAACATTTATCTCATTCCTTATATTTTGTTTATAGATTCTAATATAAATTGATAGAGATTGTATCATTTTAATAAGACTTATACACAATAGTTTCTGCTAGAGATTTCACAATCGTGTTGAGGATTTTAAAAGGGCGATTCTATAAAATGAACAGGCATTATCCCCTGCATTTCAAGACGCTTGCTGCAAGATACAGAATCAACATGTTTGTTGCATTAATGTGGGTTTAGTTTCATCTGAAATATCAATAAATTCTAACTTAAGAATTGTAATAATTTAATGTTGCGTTAATGTGAGAATGAGATTCATAAAATCTTCACTGTCATTTAGGCATTCACATACGCGATAATCTTTCACTCCTAATGAATCTGCTAGCTCTCTGTACTGTATTGAAAGTTCATAGCGCGTTTCAGAATTGTCAATACTAAAACTTAGGGGATAAATGATGAGATTCTTAGGGGCTTGCTGTCGGATAATGTCTCGTGTGTTAGGTCCTAGCCACTTTACAGGTCCCACTTTAGACTGATAACTTAGGATAATGTTTTGGAATTTCATGCCGCTTTGTTTCAAAGATTCAATAAGACAATCATAACTTTTTTCACATTCACTCTTATAGGGGTCTCCTCTTTTAATGCGGCTAATTGGCACTGAATGCGCGGATAAAATGAGAACAAAATCTTCTGAATCTGCACTAGCTAGTGTTTTTTGTAAGCTATTCACAATAGAATTGATATACAAGACATGGTCATAATACCGTTCAATAAGACGCACTGTTGGTTGAAATTCTAGTTTCTTAAGCGCGCTTGCCGCATCATTAAAAGATGAAAAGGTGGTTGTGGTGCTATATTGTGGATACATACTAAAAAGTGTAATGTCATGAATGCCCTTTTCGCATATTTCTTTAAGAACATCATAACAAAAAGGGGCAGTATAACGCATGGCATAAGTATAAAAAGTAGATGGATTTCTTGCTTGTAATTTTTGTGTGAGTGAGAAAGTTATCTGCGTAATTGGGCTACATCCACCTAAGGCGGCATAGATTTTTTTACTTTTTTCAAGCCGACTATTCACAATCATATTTCCTAATAAGGAGCGAAATGTGTTGTTTTGAATGCTTAGAATACAGGGGTCAGCAAAGATATTTTTTAAAAAAGGAGCAACTTCTTGTAGGCTATTTGGTCCCCCCATGTTCAACAAAACAACAGCATTGTTATAGCCCATAATCTACCTTTGATTTTTTTAAAAAATGATAATGCAAAAAGGTTAATTAGAATTTGTGTTATTGGATAATAATGGCTTGTATGAATACAAACTACTAAAAATTCCTGTTAATTTTTCTATTGGCATTTCTAATTGTGCCATCCGTAACATCTACTCCCATTAATAGGTATGGGGATTTAATGTATCAGAATCCTACAAATTATGAATGTATGAGCATATTGATGACATAACCATTCATTGTTTTTCTAATCCAAGACTTTGCAATAATTTGATAAAGGCATGTGTCCGAAGTATAGCCCCCTGCTTGTTTAAATGATTTTGTGTGTCGAAAAAATAGGTGTTATCAAAATGAAAATCTCGAAAATCCCCATAAATTTGTATGCCGTGTTTTGAAAGTTGTGTAGTCAGATTGTCTATTGTTTTATAGGTTTTCTCATCATGAATGCTAAAGGTGGGGTTTTCCATCGTGGGAGGATAAATGAGAAAAATTTTTATATCATGTTCTCGTGCAAAAGCTTCTAAACGATAGTATTCTTGAACAAAAAATGTCGAAATCTCAAATGTAGGTTTTAAATATTGCGCAATAGACTGGCTATAAGGATTTGTATTGTTCTGATAAGCAAAATCACCATAAGAATTGAGCGATTGATAATTATAACCCGCCCATTTTTGTTGGTTAGCAGCCCAAACTTGCCTCATTGTTTCTATAATATTTTCTTCATGATTCCCTTTATTTATTAAAGTTTGTGCAAATTTTTTTATCACTATCAAAGGAGGTTGTCTCAAATAAGCAAATAAAATATCTGATTTGTCAATATATTTACGATATGTTTCCCAAGCAAGCATATTAGACAGATACCATAAGTTTCTGTATGGCTCTATATTGATGTAGTATGAAAATTCTAGTGGTAAAAAAATAATGTCGCCCGCTTTAGCAACATTCATAATCCTATCAATATGATAATTTAACGGTAAACCTGCGTGAGTGCTGTAATTAATCGGCTTAAATTTCGTATTTGCATCAATAATAGAGCTATCAAATCCAAACAAGGAACTCGAGCCTCCCACAAAAAGTATGCGTTGTTTTTGTGTGGGCTGTGCGTTGATAAAATCTTTAATTGCATACACTTTTGAAAGCCACATTTCTGCATAAGCAAGCTGATGATGAAGAACTGAAGTATAGAGAATAATGCTGCCATATAGTAAAAAAACTATGCAGACTACAAGAAAAAATGGAAAAATATTTTTCATTATCTTTCCTAAAAGTTAAAATACAGAAATGGAGGCGGATTTTCATCAGGTAGCATAAGAATAACACAAAGCGAAAAACACAAGCCCGCTATATAGAGAGATTTTCTACTTGTGCTTTGCATCAACTCAACACTATTCTTGAATCCCAAGCATAATATAAATGCTAAAACAAGATAGATAATTGTTTCATTACGTCCATGAATATTCTCTAGGAAATG
>NZ_NXLP01000094.1:0-3606 GCF_003364125.1 Helicobacter sp. MIT 14-3879 | reverse complement strand
TAAGCATAACCAAGCAAACAATATCTGCTATAAATCCTTTGGATAGTGTTGCTTAGAGATTCAAGACAAAGTGAGTTTGGAGAACAAGAGATGAGTCTATGGCAGATTCATTTTATCAGGCAGTTCTATTGTTATAGAATAGAATCTCTCTTTTAAGTTTTACATACATACCCTTAATGTTCTCCTTATTCCTTGTAACACAGCCTGCAAAGAATCACAACTCTTTCAATAGAATGCAACATAACAATTCTTTATAGAATGCTTTTCTTGGTATTGAGTGTAGCTTTACCCCTTAGGTTTAATGGGCATTGAATCTAGGGTAATGTTAGATAGTCTGTTTCAACACAATAACACAATAAATCTATTGAAGATGAATGCAACAACACAACCTGCTTCTATACTCTTATAAAGCAAAGTGGGTATAAGAGTTGCGTAGTAGATTGTTAGGTGATAACGCTTTAAACTAATAAAGACTATAAAACAATGCAACTGCACATAGCAAACATTTAAAAAGCCTTAACTTGACAAAATATTTTTCTAAGACTAAGGTTTTACTTCATAACTACACAATATTTATATGTTTAGAGAAAATGATAGCTTTTAATCGCTCTAAATATCCACTAATTTAGAAATAAATACATACTTTATTGCCGTGTGAATTTAATAGGTATCTTATGATTGGGCTAGCTATCATGATTTGCAACTCACTAACAAATGTATTTTTTAAGTCATTTAACACATTTTTCAATATCAAGACGCGCAGAATCCAATCTATAACGTTGCTGTAATTTCTCCAATTAATATATTATCCTTGCATTCTGTGATTTTCACGCGATAATATCCTGCCCCCTTAAATGCACCGTCATTGATGAGTATTTCTCCATCAATCTCTTTTGCCCATCTTTTGTCTCTAGCACTATAAAAATACTCGCTGATTTCACTTTTTCCTTCAACAATAGCTTCTATCTCTTTGCCCACCATGTTTTGAAAAAGTTTTTTTTGCTGTTTTGCTAGAATCTTTTTTAGAGTATTAATACGTTGGGTGCGAATTTTCTTTGGTAACTCTTCTAATGTGCCGGCTTTTGTGCCTTCTTCTTTGGAATATTCAAAAATATTCAATCTATCAAAACCAAAAGATTGTATAAATTCACATAATAATGCAAAATCATATTCTTCTTCGCTGGGATATCCAATAATTACACTACTACGAATGAAACTTTGTGGCATCTTTTTCATATAAGCTAGCAGTTCTTTTAAATCCTTATGACTTCTTTGCATATCTTTGAGAATCTTGGGGCTAATGTGTTGAATTGGCATATCATAATAGTTTTGAAAAATATCTGATGCAGCGATTGCCTCTATCAATGCGCGATTTGTTGAACTCGGATAAAGATAGAGGATTCTTGCACTTTTAATCGCGCCTTGTGCTTCAATCGCATGAATTAATTTCAACAGTCCATTCTCCTGCCCTTTATCCTTAAGAAATGAGCTAGAATCCTGCGCAATAAAGCTTATGTCATGATAACCCCTTTTTGCAAGCAGTTCTACTTCACAGAGAATAGAATCTATTTGTCGGCTTTGCAACTTACCCTTGAAGTTAGGAATGGAGCAAAATGAGCAGCTTTGATTGCACCCTTCACTGATTTTGACAAATGCATGAATGTTTGAACCTGTGATGATTCGCTCTTCTTGATTATACAAAAAGACTGAATCGCGAACAACTCCTTTTTTTTCTGCAATCATGGAGTCTATTTTATGGTAATCACTCACTCCTGTTAAAATATCAATCTCTGGTATCATTTCTTTAATCTCTTTGGCATATCGGGCTACTAGGCAGCCGCTAGCAACCAAAAGCGCGCCTTCTTTACGTTTGCGTAACGATTCAAAAATACACCCCAAGCTTTCTTGCTTTGCTGCTGCAATAAAACCACAAGTGTTAATAATAATTACATCAGCTTCACTAATCTCATGGGTAAGATTATAGTCCTTTAACCTCCCTAACATCACTTCAGAATCTACAAGATTTTTTGAACAACCAAGCGAAATCACATGCAATTTTTTTTGTGTTTTTGTCATAGAAATCCTTAGGGATATTGCAATATTTTTATGTATTTTATCATTTAAAACTATAAAAGGTATTTTATTGTAGCCAAATAAACTAGAATCGAGAATCCTGCACTTTTCATTCTCTAAATAATCATATTTCACTTAAATTCATGTTACAATATATACTGAATCTAAAGATTAAAGGAGAATAATGCTCTATAAAATTGTCTCTCTCATGGTAATAGCTTGCAGTGTCATAGCATTTGCAAAAGAACAAATTATCTCGCCAATTCCTCTGCCAAGCCAAGAGATAGCTGATTTGGATATAAAAAAGTGCTCAAAATCTTGCCTTAATAAACTTTTTGAAGAAGGACAATATTTTAGCTTTTTATCACTTTATAGAGACAATAACGACAAAGCTTTAAGGGAAAAGTTCCAAGTTGCTAGCGGTATTTTAGATTCTGCTATCTTGCATCCTGTGAGCATTGCACAATCAGGAATACGTATAGCTTTGCTTATCCCACAAAAGAATATCGGTCGCTATTCTGTGAGCAGTGCAGATTCTATTCTCGCTTATTTAATCGCAAAGGGTGGAGATTTTGAATTTAATGTTTTTGATTCCCAAAATGAAGAATCAACAAATTTAAGTCAAACTTATCACGTTATACAAAAGCAAAACTTTGACTATGTTATAGCTATCCTAACTTCCAAGGGGCTAGAAAACCTCTTACAAAACACAGAAATAACACTCCCTATCTTTATTCCTACTCTTAATCAAACACAAATTTCTCCCTCTCTCAATACACAAAACCTCTTTTTTGGTGGCATAGACTATCACAAACAAATCGATATGATGCTTACTCTAGCACATTCTAAAAAGGCAAAAATCATTAGCTACAATGATAATGGTGTGATAGGTAAAATGTTGGGCAATATTATTGAGAAAAAATCTCAAGATACTCTTGTATCAGAAATTGTAGATTCTAAAAAAGCAACAAAATTTAATGAATCTATCAATAAAATAAGAAAGAATTTAAAAGAAAGCATGATTATTCTTAACACTTCTGTTATCAAAAGCGGACTTATTATTCCACAAATTGGTAATACCAAAACCATGCCTATGGCTTTTCTCTCTTCCCAGATTAACTACAATCCTTCTCTCTTAAAACTTGTACCAAAGGAAGATTCAACAAAAATATTTGTTGTGAATGCGATTAGTCCTGTAAATATTAAGCTACTTGCTTTTAGTGATTTGCTTAGCTCAGATTTGCAATATGATTGGGTGAATTATGCGACTGCTTTAGCTGTGGATATTATGCTTGCAAATAGCACAAAAGGCGGAATAAGATTCTTTGGTGAAAAATTACAAGGCAATCAAGTTCTTTATAATGATAGATTCTACGGAGTAAAAGATGCACACTTTGTGCCTGTAAAATTACGTTGATTAAAGAATCTTGCTACGATTATGTGCTTCATTAATATTTCATGAATTTTTGTTTGATTAGAGAATCTCAAAAGATTCTATTAGAGATACTTCGGCTAACGCCTCAGTATGACAGA
>NZ_NXLP01000022.1:0-20496 GCF_003364125.1 Helicobacter sp. MIT 14-3879 | reverse complement strand
CTTTGCCCTACCCGCGCTCACTGCCTCATAAAATGCCTCTAAACGCTCCTTATCATTCCTCCTAAATGCCTTAGCATATTTTCTCATCGCTTTTGAGGGAACATTTTGGTAATCAAAGCAGTAGTCCTTTAATCTAAGGGCATTTGTCGCTTAGTTTGTTTATTAAGCTGTCTTTCTTGAAGATTTGATTACAATCATAGAATTATTTTATTAGAAGAAGGGTTAGAATGGCACTTGATATTTTTAGAGGCTCTGTGAGCGAACTGCAAAAAGAAACTATCACAGAGATGAAAGGAAACATACATAAAGGAACAGGCAAGGTAAGAACTATCACAAAAACCAAACAAACTTTTAAAATAGAGAATAAAGCCTTTTATATAATCTGTCCCTATCTCATTGAAAACGGTGATGAAGTGGCAGTAGTTGCTACTAATCAAGGAAATGGTTATTTTAAAGTATCCTCTTGTAAAAACTTCACAAAACTATGGAATTGGTGTGAAATATGGAATCTATGGATATTATCAATCCTTACCATAGGCATTGCCTATCTCTTAGGCATTACTCTATCTTTAGGAATCTATCGTAATGAAAATCCTATTTTTGCTATTTTATTTACAGCAGTTATTTATCTTTTAATGTTTTTATTATGCTTTCCTATTCGTAGAAAATACAGAGAAATTAGGGTGATGGAGTGAAAAAAATAATTTTGAGGTGATAATGAAATCATAATTAAAAAAAATAATATTGTTACTTAATCCAAAGAAGTTAGGGATTTTAAAACACTATTTGCCTTACTAAAAAACTCCCTCTTGCTCACATTATTTTAAATATCGATTTTAAAGTTTGTCTAAAATTATATAAATTACTTTGTATTTTATTTTTATTATTGTCATCTATCTTAAAATTCTTATTGTAAAACAAATTATTTCGTTTTTTGAAATAGTCCTCTGCATTATCTATACTACCACCTTTTGATTTAATTCTTTCATAGATATTTATAGTATCACTTTTAAATTCGCTAGAACTCTGTTTATTCATTTTTTTATAGAAGTTCTCTTTGCTATTTTTTGTTTTATCTTTAAAATGATACCTTAACCAATCTTCAAAATCACAATAAGTTAAAAATAAAAATTTATTTTTGCTGTCTTTTTTTATAATAGAAATTAATTTTTTTAAGTTTTGTAATTCTTTAATATCTGTATCTGCTCTATCTAAATCAATAATTATTACTACTTTATCAGTATAATATTCTTTCTCAAGCGATATGCTAATATTTTTATAAGATTTTTTCTGCAATAACTTGATTTTTACTTTTACTCTACCAAAATTGCTCTTTAGCTCTTCAATAAGTCCATTAAAATAGTTTTCTTCAGTCTTCCCCTCACACCATAATTCTACACAGATATTATTAGGCTTATTCATCATAATAACCCTTTAGATAATCAATATAAGATTTTTTCTTTTCACTTCTAATATCATATTCATAGTAACTTTTAATTATAGTCTCTAATTTTTCATTTTTTTGAATTAGAAAGATTTGTTGAGAATTTAAAAAACTTACATCAAAGAGTAAAACATTATGAGAAGAAACAATAAGTTGCCCATTTTTATTTTCTTCACTATTAACAATTTCGTTGAATATCTTAATCAAAGCTCTAGTGCTTATAGATGAATCTAGCTCATCAATAACAATTATTTTATCACTTTTTGCCATCTCACAAAGAGAACCTGCAAGTATGAAGATTTTTTTTAATCCATCTGATTCTTCCTGACAACTATATTTTTTCTGATTTCTTATAAATACAATTCTATATTTTTTTTCTCCATCTTTTTCAAGCTCTTCAAAATTAAAGTCATCAACAGAAGAATCTATTAATTGGAAAATAGTTAATATGTTTTTTTTATTTTCCACAAAATAATCTCTTTTAGACTTTTCGCAATCAAGCGAATGTGATTTAGAATATGTCTTACTCCCATAAAAATTAATATTCTTTGCCAAATTAATAAACCTATTTACTTCAGTAAAATCTTTAATAGTATATAAAATATTATCACTTAACTTCCTAGAAAAAAAATCTTGAAGCGTTTTTTCATCTAATTCTTTTATGTTAAAAGAAGCCTTTTCTTCATTAAAATTAAAAATTATCTTATCATTCTTTTTAAAAATTTCTTTCTTAATACTTTCTTTATCAAAAGCAATGCTATATTTAAATATATCTTTGTTATTATCAGATAGTTCTAACTCTAAAGTGACGATTTGAGAATTTTTATTAAAAGCATTATTTAAAATAAATCTTCTCTTAGTGGAGCTCAAACCATATTTTATAATATTAAGCAGAGATTTCATACCTAAAAATAAATTTGTTTTTCCTGTGGCATTTTGACCAAAAAATATAGCTGATTTCATAGGTCTATTAGCTTGGTCTAAATTAAAATTAAACTCATACTTTGTATTCATTAATTTGCTTTTAGGCTTAGAAATAAAACTTACTTCTTGTAAAGTATCTCCAAAAGAATATAGCCCTGCTATTCTAAATTTTCTTAGCATATTTTTCCTCAATCCATTTATAAATTAAATATAATATAAACAAAATATTTGTTTATATTAATAAAAATTTTTTAAAGATTTGATAAATTTACTAATTATGATTAAAAATGCACGGCATTTCTTATAGCATATTACTTTTGTAAGTTCTTTAAAACACTACTTGCCTTACTAAAAAATTCTCTCTTGCTCACATATTGAGTTAAGGGAATCTTCTCATTACTCATTCCTTGATAAGTTGTTTTCTTGCCCATTGAAAGCAATGAGCTTTCAGCTTGAGCTATGGCTCTGTGCATTTTACCATTGGCAAAGACTATCATTTCGCCATTATTCATATTCACTACCTCATTATGTTCTATGGCATCTTTTTCTTCTACTTTATAGGTATCCTCAATGCTTCCTTGTCCCTTAGCTCCATCTCTTCTTTTAGTGAAATCCCTGCTCATTACTTTTATCTTTTCAACCATTTTTGCATAAAATTCAGTAGTTTCTGGGTGCATATTTTTCATTAAGATATGCACACCTGTTACATCAATAATTTCTTTTCTTTCATAATCATTTTTAGCCACCACATCAATTTGTGCTGGACTTTGAAAAAATGGAAATACAGAAATGCCCAAACTTCTACTTTTAGATTCTAATCTTCCAAAGCCTTCAATGACATAGCTTCCTAACTCATCTAAAAAACATACAAAAGGGATTCTTGGCTCTTTTGCAAACTTAGCCTTTTGAGCAGCTACACCCTTAATAAGACCTAATAATAATCTTCCTAGCTCTTTTGGTGTAGTATCAGAATCCATAGTAGGTAAGGTTACAAAGATAATCTTATTTCTTTGTGTAGCTTCCCATAAAGATATATCAGGATTTGGGGCATTAAAAATACGTCCATAATCAGAGCTTAGATTAGTTAGCACATTTCGCCAAGCCCCAACACAAACAGAGACATCATAAATTCCCTGTCCATCTCCACTTGTCTTTTTATACATTTCATCAAGCCATTTTTTATCGTCTTTATCGCCTTTTAAAAATTCTTCAATATCCACTTCAATAGTAGAGCTTACATATTTCACAAAATCCATTATACCTACATTTTTATAAGCTAAATGTTTATAATTAATTGCTTCTTTAAGTAGTGTAGTTAAACTCATCATATTAGTAAGAGATGAAAAATCAAAAATAAAATCTTTTTCATTGTCTCTTTTATAAACCATAAGCTTTAAAACACATTTCATAAATTCTTTTTGTTTTTCTTTCCATTCATTTTCTTCTCCTATGAGTAAGGCAATAAGAATCTCATAGATACTTAAAGCTCCTCCACTTAAGAGAGGATTAATTGTATGGGTATTATCCATATCTAAGAAATTAAGATACACAAAATCATCTTCCCTACCAAGACTTGCAACAAGCCCGTAAATTTCTTTAGCAAACTCATCTGTTCCTTTTCCATCAACTATCATCATACCACCACCTAAAAGTGTGTATTGTTCTATTAATCCTTTCATTAAAACAGATTTACCAGCTCCGATAGTAGCCATACATAAAAAATGCCTTTTCATTGTTTCAGCATTAATAAGAATAGGACGAATTTTATTATTGAATGCCTTTGCACTCTTTATGGCATCACCATAGAATTTTTTAACCTCTATTCCTAAGGAGATAAGATAATCTTTATTTACTTCATTAGGAATAATTACTTCTTTAGTATCTTTTTTCTCCTCACAAAAATATAAATTTATCATTACAAAAGCATATAAAACTGCTATAACGATAATAAAAAGCATAATATTCACTCCATTTGTAATAAAGGAGGCAATGAAAGATAAAATACAAGCAAGTATCCCACAAGCAAACAAAACTTTTTTAAGAATATATTCTTGTTGCAAAAAAATAATAAGATTATTTTGATAGGGACGATAGAGTTGAATTTCACTTTGTTTTATTTGCATTATCATTTTTCCTTAAAAATTTTATTTCATTATTGATTTTTTGCTTTGTTTAAATGTCATAGTCTCAATGCAATAAATATTACAAAATTTTTTTATTTCATTAGAGTCATTGTTCTCATAAAAATTAATTAACTTTGTAAAAAAATCATTCATATATTCTTGACAAACAGACAAAATTCCAAGCCCATTTTGGATTAAGACTTTATTAGCTAACAACATTGCTACTCTTTTATTCCCATCAAAGAATAATTGATTTCTCATAATATATAACATTAAATTAAGAGCTATATCTTTTTGATTATCATCATTTAAGATTTCTTCAATACTACTACTAACCTCATAATCAATAGGTAGTTTTGGTTTGTAGTTTGTGCCACTTATTCTTACATCTGCTGTTCTTAAAAACCCTGATTTATAAATTAAATCTCTTCCTACTATTCTATGAAAATCTTGTATAAGGCTTAAAGTAATTTTTTCATTTATATTGTCAAATAGAAATTGCCAAGCTTTTTTAAGGTTTAAAATAACATTGAGTTCATCGATTGTTTTGTTTGCAATACTATAACCATCTATTATCATTTGGGTTTCAGGAAATGTAACATTAATCCCCTCTAAATTTGCCGATTTCCATATAATATCAACCAAATTTCTTTTTGCTAAAAAAATATTTTCCTCTAAAGTCATTCTCTCCCTTTGTTTATGGCTATAACTTATTCTGCTTTTATAGTATTAATAATGCCTTGAAGCTCATTTTGTTGTTCATAATAAAAGTTATTTTTGAGTTTAATCAAGGCTTCTGATTCTTTAAGATTCTCGATATTTTTAAATTCACTCAAGTTGCTTTGTTCAAGCTTATTAATCTCTAAATTGATTATTTGGGTTAAGCCTGTGATAGATGTTGCAATATCAGATTCTCCTTTTTCATATTGAGAAAGTGTTTTTGCTGAATAAGTCATAAGCAATGCTGAATCAGGGCATAAAGCTAAAATAGGTTGAATAAAAACAAAAAATATTATAAATAAATACCTTTTCATTGTTATCTCCTCTTTCGTATTGATTGAACTTCTAATTTTTCTTGTAAATTTTTAAAGTTTATAAGAATCTCATCTATTTCATTTATGGTGCTATTTTGTATATTTGTAAAAAAATGAATATTTTTAACTTGCATAAAATATTTTTCATCTAAGAATCTGCTCATTTCATTTAAAAAATTCTTTTCTAAGTTTGGATTGTTAAGCTCTATTTTTCTTTTTTCTAAAGATTCTAAGAAATTATCACATTTATAATCCTTGATTTTTAAAGAAAGTAAGTCATAATTTATTTGTATTTTGTTGTTCTTAAGCCATTCAATATCCCACAAATCTCTAAACTTTAAATAAGGTCTTTGAGAAAGAGCTAAAATCTTATCAGCTAAAATTTCTTCAAGTGTTTCTACTTGGACAAAAATTCTTTTATTTATTAATTCTTCATAATTATTTTTAATGGCTTTAAAATGATTGCTATGACTTGGAATATTTGCGATTTCTATATTAATTTTAGTTTTTTTATTATTACTTGGTAAATATACTTTAGCACTCCATCTTTGCACTATGCTATCATCTTTCTTGGGTTCTGTAATTTCTGCTTGTAAATTATATTTTTTGATAATTTTCTCACTAAAAACATCTCTAAAATAACACATAAAGTCCTTATTAAACTCCCTATCTTTATGAATTACAAAGTCTAAATCTTCACTATATCTATCGTTGTTATAACAAAGCCTCAAAGCAGTCCCGCCTTGAAAAACTAGAGTGTTTTGAATATCTTGAATGTTAAAAAGACTTTCTAAAATTTCATAGTGCATTATTTCTTTAAAGATTGTATCCTTAAGATTTTGAGGATATTTTTGTATAAGTTTTTCAATATCCATTTAAACTCCTTTAATTAATTGTTCTTCGTATAAATCTATACTTCTATTATGCCTATAAATATCACTAATTGCTTTCTGTGTATTTGCAATATAAATTCCTCTTTTTTTATCATAATAGCAATCTTTATGTAAATCTTCTAGCTTGGTTTTTGTATAAACAAATTCTATAATACCATAAGGTGTTCTAAAAATTTGACTTCTATTTTTAGAAATAAAAATCAAGCGATTTGGCATTTGTGAAATAAGACCTTCTTCGCTTAAAACAGATTCTAAACTCAAATATGTTGTCGTTTTATGTCTTAGTGTTGAGGCAATATGCTCTAAAATATAATAGGGTCTGCTTTTAGCTCTTGGATTGGCGTATAAATTTCTTGCAATCCTTTCAATTAAACCATTTTTAACAAAACGACTTAGGACAATTTTGATATTTTGTCTATGAGAGGTTTTAAAATAGGCACAAACAAAGCTAATATCAAAAGTCCAAACAGAATTAGATTCTAAAAAATCTAACATTTTAATCATTTCTAATTGTGTCATTGTTTTATTTCTACATAAAATATATTTATTTGTATATTTTATGTTTATATACATAAAAATATACTTAAACGATATTCTTTTCACAAAAATAGCCTGTATTTCACAGTTATCACTATAATAGCAATGAAGCTTATTATGCTTAGAACATTACATAGCGTAGTAAGATTTAAGCTATTTTTAGTATGATATGAATTACTAGATTGATGATTAAGAATCTCTCTTTTAGTGTTTTCTAACATTTCATTTTGCAAAGCTTTAAAGTCTGATTCTAATAAGCTCTTTAAAAAGTATGTATAATCATTGTTTTCTTTTTGTATAGCTGTATTTGCCAAATTTTGTGCCAAATCGTCTGTGTTATCAATATGTTCTTTAAGTTTAGCATTGACAATATTTAAGTTTTTTAGGTTTTTTTGTTTTAGCACATTAATATGTTGAGCATTAACAAGCGTATCTTCTTTAAGCTCTTTGACTTCATTTTGAAGAGAAAGTGTAAGATTAACAAGTTGTTCATTTAACTTTTCTACTTTTTGATAATATTCTTTATTTTCCATAGCAATTCCTCCCTTAAGATTTTACCTTTGTAATAGGCTCTATTTTGAGACTTTCTATACGCATACCATAGGGATTTATATCGCTAGATTTGTTCAAGTCAAAACTACCTGTGCTAGTAATTTTAAAATTACCATTTTGTTGTTTGTAGGTATTTTCACTAAGAATATAGCTTTGTGCTACTGCTTTAATGATAATTTCGGTGCTAAATTTTTGACCTTGATATTCATATTTCTCTACACTATAATCTTTAATAGCTATATATTCTGGTAATTTATCTTGTGCAGTTGCAGAAATCAACCATTGCACATAAGCTCTTAAATCTCCTACTGCCACTTGATTAATTTCAATAGCTTTCTCCTCATCTCTCTTATAATCTATAAAATTAGTTAAAATATTTCTAATTTGTGGCACATTATCCATAACTTCACCATAATCTTTAAATTCTGCTTTTTGAAAATTATTTGTCAGCTGACTTCTTGAGATAATGAAATTATTAATATAAGTGCTAATTGCAAATTGTTTTAAATATTCTGCCTTTAAAGGCTCTTTGGTTACCTTAATTGCTCTACCATCACTTGTGGTGAGAACTACTTTTTCATTATTTTCTAATACAACTTGTTCTAGCTTTTGCATTTTATTGCTTATATTATTAAGCTCATAGGCACAAACTAGAATAGAAATACCTATAAAGAAAGCGATATATTTCCAATTCTTGCCAAAAAATTGCTCACATTTAAAATTAAGAGATTCTTTTTGATTAGTGCTTGATTTTATATTCACTTTAGTATTAGCAATAGATTCTTTTTGATTATAATGTTGTATTGTGTTTGCTTCATTCATTTTCGTTTTCTCCTTATAGATTTAATATCATTAGTGGGTTGTTCTTGATTGTTTTGCAAACTTTTGTTTTCATTATCTAATATTTCACTCACCTTTTTAATATTGGCAATTTCTTTTTGATTTTCTTGTAAGAATTTAATTCTTTCTTCTATGCTTAACTTTGTAAAATCCTCATTCTTTTGTTTTACTTCTTTTAGCATTGTTTGATTCTCATCTTTATTTTGTGATATACTATCTTTAGCAGATGTTGAAAGTGCTTTATTGCACCTAGATAAATCATTAAATGATTTATCAGCGTAACGGTCTGACCATGTGGGTGCTGCTTTTGCAGATGACGCCTCCACCAACATCTGTTTAATAGAATTATTAGTGGTTACTGAATGTGCATTTGCACCAGATAATTTTTGATTATTACCGCCCAGCTCGGCAGGTCTCGAGGTGTGAAGAGAGTGGACGGCTTCACCAGTAACTACTTCTTTTTTAGCCAATCTTTTAAAGTTTCTATTTGATGATAAATTAACGTGAAAAATTATATTTGTTCCCTTGTCATTTCTAATTCCAACATCCCCCATTTTTTCTTCATTGAGTTTTTTAACTGCTATATAATCTTTTTCACTTTTAGGTCTAGGATTTTTGATGATTAATTGAGGCTCACTTACTACCTCTTTAATAGTATTAAACACATCTTGCATATTTTTAAACATTTCAGGATGATTTATATAAAGCTTTTTTAAATCTGCAATAGCTTCTTTATCTCCAAGTAATTCTGCTAATCTCTCACAGAGTTCAAAGATTTCTAATTCTTTGTTGCTCATTTTTTTCTCTTATAATGTTTATTTGTTTGATTCTCATCTTTGTTTTGTGATTCTTTTTGTGGTATAATGTTATTAGTGGTTTCTAAAAGTGTTTTAACACCAGATGATTTATCATTACCGCCCATCCAAGCTTGACTTGGAGTGTGAAGGGAGTGGACGGCTTCACTAGAAACTGCTTTTCTAACAAAACGATTAAAATTCCTTTTATCTTGTTTATTTATATGATAAATAATATTCTTATTTCCATCATTTCTAATACCAATATCACCCATCTTTTTATTATTAAAACCTAATGTTTGTTTAGCAACAATAAAATCCTTATCACTAATAGCTTTTGGATTAGTCATAATTAAATCAGGCTCATTTACTACTTCTCTAATTGTATTAAACACATCCTGCATATCTTTAAACATTTCAGGATGTTTATTATAAAGCTTTTTTAAATTTGCAATAGCTTCTTTATCTCCTAATAGTTTTGCTAATCTCTCAGAGAGTTCAAAGATTTCTAATTCTTTATCACTCATTTTTTTCTCTAATTTAGAGCTATTTGATAAGTTTCAATAGCCTTACTTATCAAGTCAGAATCAGGGATAAAAAGTGCTAAAGTAGCAATCTTAGCCCATAGAAAATACACAAAATATCCAATAATATTTGCAATAATTAGCCAAACGAGAAAACTTATTAAGTTAAACTGCATTACATCTCTTTTTGTTTGGATAAAGGCATAAGAAAGTGCGGTAAAGAAAACTACCCAAAACCCAATAATCATTAACCAATCACTTATAACTTGCACGATATAAAGTTGTAAATAAGCTCCCTTATCTTCCATACTGCCACTTGCATTTACTAAAGAAAAAACATTGTTTTCTCCTCTTGTCCAAAAGATAGAAAATATTTTATTTTGCAAATAGTCTTCTTCATACAATGCTCCAAGCACATCAAGCATTTTTATTCCTAGCATAAACGCTACACAGGAGATAAAATGCACTATAAAAGCCATAATAAAAACACTAAGCACTGAATATGAGTGAGAATTATGTCCGCTATTTGCCTTTAACATTCCATTAACAAGTGTAAAAATAAATGGCAAATATGCAAAAGCTAAGGCAGATAAACCAAATGTAAAGGCAGTAGCTATGAGTTGTGTGCTTGAACCTACCAAGTCCATTCAATGCTCTTTATTTCTCAATGATATAAGGCACATACTTTACACCTAGATTAAGGTATTTATCAAATAGAATCTTCAAATCAAGTGCAACTTGCTGGAATAATGGCTCTTGATTAATACTATCGCTATAATAACTCTTAATAAGTTCTAATTTTTGTGTATCATTTTTTAGATTCTTAATATTTTCATAAATAAGACTTGCTCTATTAAATCCCTCTTCTCCATGAACACTAACAAAGATAAAATGAATAGTATGAGTTTTAAGGTATTTTTCATCAATATCTTTTAAATGCTCTCTACAAAATTGACATAAAGGGTCGCTAAAGACAAAAATTTCTTTTTTTCCAAAACCTAGAGTAATAATATAATTCTTATCTTCATCTAAAGCCTTTAAAATTTCCTCATTTGCTTGTTTTTCTAAGATTTTAACAGCCTTTTCCTTGCTTGTGTGTAGGGTTTCTATACTTGCAAAATCACTAAAGAAAAAATTATCTTTAATAAAAAGTATCTCTCTTTGACTTACTCCATTAACCTTAAAATCAAACACAAAAGCATCAAAATCTAAATCATTATTTGCTCTAATCTTTTCAACAAAGGCAATATCTAAGTTCTCAACATTACTCAATTTCTTTTTATAAAAAGCAATAATTCTTTCTATTTTTTCTTTTTCACTAAAATTTACTCTACTTTTCTCTAACTCATTTAAAAAACTAAGTTTAGTATCTATAACATCTTTGCTACCACATCCACTAAAAACTACTATATTAAAAATCATTACAAAAATTATAAGAATAATCTTATTGTGCATTTCTCCCATTTTTATTCCTTTAATATTTAAAATTCATTTTCAGCCTCTATATGCCAAGCATTATTAAGAAGCTCATTTCTTTGTTTAATCAAAAGAGACTCTTTTTTCATTAAAAAAAGAATTTGTTTATCTATATTTACTATCTGTTCTATGTATTTATTTTGTTCTAAAACAAGCTGATAAAGATTCTGAATGCCTGTATTCATAGTATTAATTGCAATACTTGCACTTGCCCCATATAAAGTATTCAAACACAGCATAAAAAATAACCATAAATTAAAAGTTTTCATTGATTTTTCCTTGTATGCTTATAAATATCTAAAGAATCTTCTTTGGGCTTAATAATTTGCTGATTTATTTCTTCTTTAAAGTCATTTTCATTAAAAAGACTTTGTTCAACATTTCTTAGTTTAGAAGATTCTAAATCTTTATCTTTTGTGTTTTCACTAAAAGAGAGGCTATTTTCTCCCTCTTTGCTGCTAAAAGATTCTACTTTTTTAATCATTCTCTCTACTTCTAGTTCTCTGAATTCTTCTTTATTTAAAGATAAAAAATACTCACCCACTATTTCTTTGCTTGTATGTAAAACTTCTAGTTGATTTTCAATCAATCCATCTCCATTGAGTTCAAGTTCATTGATTTTCTCTAACAAAATGCTCATTTCTTCTTTAGTATGTTCTTCTTTATTTTTTATATTCTCTAACTCAGCTAAGATAAGAAAAAATTTTGCTTGAGGGGTGGAGTTATAAAAATATTCATCTTTGTTTTGTTTAAAAGATTCTGTTTGTTTTTCTTGTGTGGAAATAGTGTTAGAATTAAAAAGTTCTAATTCTGTTTGCTCTTGTTTAATTTTTAGAATAAAATCATTCAAGTTTGAAACAAATTTATTAATAAAATTATTGATAATTGCTTTGATTCTATTTTCGCTAAGTTTATAATTCACATCAAAGTTTTCTAAATTTGTCATTAAGAACCTAAAGTCATTAAAACTTTGATAATCAAGCTTTGAAGATTTAATCAATGCAATTTTTTCTTTAATTTCACTTGAAATAGGAAGGTCATTGAGTATAAAATGTGCCATATTTTTCATTAGTTGCTCCTTAGATTTTTTATAAACTTACTAATAGCATCAAGTAAAAAAATTTTATAAGGATTATCCATTCTTGTTTGAGAAAATATAAACTTATAACTAAACAATGCTAGGGCTATATAAGAAATAAAAAAACTATCAAGGCTCGTAGCAAAGAAATAACATAATAAGCAAATAAGAATATTTAATTTTGAAAATAAAAAATAGAATATTTTTGCTTTTAAAAGATATTGTGCTTTTTGAATTGCCTCATTCATTATTTTTTCCTATATTTTTTATAATTTTCTTGTTTAAAGCCCTTATCTTTCTTATCTGTGCTTATTTTCTCTAATGTATTTTTTTCATCAATTTCTTGTAGTGTAGTAAGTTTATAATTCTTAGTAAGCTCTTCTTTTAATTCTTTTGTGATATTGATTTTTTGAGTATCTAAAGCCTGTATCTCATTTCTTAAAGCTTCATTTTTAGCTCTTAGTTCATCAACAAGCTTTTGTATTTGTTGATGACTTAATTTCTTAAGATTTGCATAAAGATTACTCATAAAAGAATGATTATTAAGTGTTGCTTCTTTAGAGAATGGATAGTGGATTTGTTCTTTATCGTGAATAAAGCTTATTAATTCATCAAAGTTTGGTTGTTCTTGATTTGCTCTTTCTTCTTGTGTATTACTAAAATAAAATTCATCATTTTGAAGTTCTTTTATTTTTTGGATTTCTAATGTTTTATTTTGAGAATCTTTGCTTAAATCTACCAATTTCTCTAATTCTTGTATGAATAGGTTTGTTTGTAAGTTTGCATCATTTAAGTTTTTAGAATTATTTAGCTCATTAATAAGAGATTCTTGGTTTGGCTTTGATATTTGATTATCTTCAATAAAAATAATTTCATTATCTTTTACCCTTGCTTCTTTGCCTATCATATAGTCTTTAAAATTATTATAGAATTTTTCATAATCTACAAAACCATTCTGTGTGCATTCTTTTGCTAAAGAAATGCTAGAAATGGCAGTTTTTAATGCCATTTCATCACTTTGATTAGTGTTTTTCTCTACCAAATTTACAAAAATATGAAAATCATTCACATTGTATGTTTGTTTATGCTTTTCTAGGAATAAAGAGAGATTACTAGCAAATTCAATAAACTCCTTATCCTCTTTTTGTCTAGCAAATTCTTTTAATAAAACAATAGATTTTTCAATGAGCATATTTTTCCTTTAAAATTTTTGACATATTTTAAAGAAAAACAAAATTCAAAACATAAAAATAAACTTAAAAAATTTCATTTGAAAACATAGACAAATATTTTATACTACAATAAAACACAAAACAAAAAGAATTTCTGTAATAATTTTGACCCCGCATTGCAAAATTTAAAGAAACATACCTAACACGACCCCCAAACAAATACCAAACTCACAGGCAGTTTTAATGCTGGTTTAAAGGCTTTAAAAGAAATTGCAACTAAACAGAAAAACACAAGATAAAGCACACAACAATGAATTTTAGCTTTGATATTAGTGATATAGTTACTATTCTTGCTTTAATCATTGCAACTATCTGTTTATGTTGCACAAAGATATTTAAAAGAAATACCACTTTACAAACTGAAATATTTATTCTAAATGCCTATAAAAACTATGTATTACATAACAACCTAGTAAATGATGAATATAAAGAAAATGCTACAACTCTTATGGCAATAGATTTATTGCAAATATGTCATCAACGGACATTTAGACCAAAAGCTATCAAATGATAATTTGCAGGGATATAATAATATCGTTGAATACGCCAATAAATACAACATAAGACTATAAACTTAATTTCTAAATATAATTTAGAATCTCTATGACTTGTTGTCTTGTTAAATTTCTATTTATTGCTTTAATTATTTTCTTTTTCTTCTTTTTAATCTTCTTATCCTATATACTCTTCTTTTTTCTCTTAGCTTTTGTAAGAATTGAGAGTTATTTTGATTAAAGCTTTCAAATGTTATAGATAAGGGGACTTGTTCTATTTTCTTCTCTCTTAATTTCTTTAACCTCCCTTTAAGGTTTCGTAGCTCATTATAAAACTCACTAATAAACTTATCTAATTCCTCTTTGCTGCTTTCTTGCTCTTTTTTTGCTTTGTAATATTCTATATTTTCTTGTAAATCACTATGTTTTGGGTATCTTGCTTTTGGGTTTATTTTATAATAAGGTCTAAATTCTTTTTTACTTAGTGCATTTTCTACACTTGTCTCATACTGAAGCTCTACTAAAGTATGTGCTATAATAGATTCTGCCTTATCTGCTTGAAGTCCAACAAATTGAATGTGTGGAGAGTTAATTTCTCTATCTTGCAAGTGGATTTCTAAAATACCCTCTATGCCCTCTTTTAAAAGCCTTACTTGAAGAATCTCTAAAAGCTTATTAATAGCCTTTCTATCCATACTCAAAGCTCTAGCCCATATATTTGCAGTTTGAGTATAGCCCCTTTGACTAAGATAAGCTAAAAGCTCACTTTTTATATCCCTTTCTCCTGTTTTGGTGATATTTGGGTCATTGCGTTTAACATTAACTTCACTCAAATTTTTTAAAAAATATTCCCTTGCGTTTATATTTTGTATCAATACAAGTGAAAATTCAAGTTCTCGTAAAAAGCTTCTTGATTCTGCTTTTCTAGCATTTTGCAACATTAATGAAATCCCCTTGTGTAGAATGACTTGATAGATTTTTAATTTTTTCTCTATTTAACCAAAATTTGTAATTCTTGCTTTTATCTATAAGCTGATATTTTGCTCTTGTGATAGCAACATAGAAAAGATTAAGTTCTTGTTCTAATTCTAAATATAATTTCTCTTTTATGCTGGATTGTTTTTGGATTATTATATTCTCTTTTATCTCCATTAAACTAAAGAAATCATCAAGCAATACCACATTATCCCATTCTAAGCCCTTAGCTTGATGGGCATTGATAATAAAATTTTTAGCATTTTTATTATAAAAAAGATTTTTTACCCTTTTTGTAAGTTTTGTTAAATTTAGGTCTTTTCTTAAAAGATTTAAAGCACTTAAGAGTTCTTTATCTTGGATTGTTTCTATATAATAATACAGCTCTTTTATGTGATTAAAATTTTTAAAATAAGCATATTCTTTTGGGATTAAATCAAATTGAGCCTTTTTAAAATGCAAAATAGCAAAGATAGGCGAAAATATTTTTCTAGGTTCTTTTAAAAGTGAAAAATCTTTGCTTTCCTTTTCTTCCAAAGAAGCAATAAATTCTATCATTCCTGCATTTGTCCTAGAAATAAAGGCTCTATTATGAATTATATTTCCTTGTATAGCATTTGAACGCATTGATATAAAGTCTTTTGTGCTAAATGTCTTTAAAAAGAAATTAGCATAATCTAGTATGTTTTGTGTGCATCTAAAACTTGTGCTAAGCGTAGTGTTATAAGTTGGATTTAATACATTAAAGGCATTAATGGATTGATTAAAACCATAAATATTTTGAAAGGTATCACCTGCTAAAATTTTAGCACATCTATTATGTAGAAAAATAGAAAGCATAACTGCATTAGTATCTTGAGCTTCATCAAGCAATAGACAATCATAATGAGATTCTAAATGCTTATCTTTTGCAAGAGCATAAAATTTTAAATAAAAATTATGAAACATAGGCAGTTTTTTATCAAGAACTGCTTGATAGAGAATTTTAATATTAGAGTGTTGTGAAGCAATCTCTTCATTGCTTCTTAAAAAACGATTAAATTCCTCAAGAAGCAATATTAATAACTGATTCTCACCCTTAAAAATCTTAGCAATATCAAACACACTTAAGCTCTTAATAACTTGAAATACTCCTAACTTTTTCTTTGTATAGCTTAAGGCTAAAGAATGGAGGGTTTTTATCTCTACATTGGGTGGGAATTTAGAGATTACTTCTTTAACAATAGCTTTATTAAAGGCAAGATAAAGATATTTTTTCTTAGGATTATTTAAAACTATCTCTCTTAGAGTAAATGTTTTTCCACTTCCAGCACAAGCTTGGATAGATAAAATCTCATTTGCTTTAAGTTTCTTTGAAAGCTCTATAATTTGAGTTTGCTCATCTGTGAGATTCAATGTCTTTTCCTAAGTTTTGAGTTTTTAGTATTAAGTAAGGCTTGTGTAGAATCTTGCGAATTTGTTCTAATTTCTTTAGAGACTTTATGTATTAAAACATCTTTATTTAAAGTAGAATTCATCTTTTCTTCTATAAATTTTAAAGCAAGTTTTGCTCTTTGATTAATATAATAATTAATTGGCTCTAGCCATTCATCACTTAAATTAAATTCTTTGTGTCTTTTAAAGGTGAAGTTAGAGAGTTTTTGGAGGTTTGGGATATGTCTATTTGCAACAAATATTTTCATTTGCTCATCAAAGCTATAACCAAAATAACTTTCTTTTAAACCTAAAGCTTTATTTATATTTACTAGTTCATCTTGTGTCAAATAATTTATCATCGAGAATCCATTATCAAAAATAGGGGCAGGTCGTAGAATCTCATTTGTATTATTATCTATTATCATTCCAAAATTACCTAAATGTCTATCAATATTGCAAATAAGTGCATCAAAAAGCATTAAATCTTGGAAGTTTTCATTGCCATAAACATTTGCTATGGCAACAATGGAGCGTAAATCTTTCTTTTCTAATATTTTTTTATCTACACAATAATATATAGGTGCATAACCCTCATTCTCATTGGTAAAGAGAGGGCAAGAGCTTACAATTTGATTATGAAATTCTTTTATATCATAAGGCACATAATCAAATTCCATTACTTCAGCAATTTGAGCCATATAATATTCACTATAAACTTCTCCAAAACCATTATACATTTCACTTGAACCCTTATAAAGATAAATTTGTCCATTATCTCTATGCCAACATTTTTTTAGCATTCCATTGGTGGTATATTCAGGAGAGCTAGTAAAGCCTTGAACTTTTGTTAAATGTAATCCAAATGCAGTTAATGCTAATGCCTCACTAAATTCATTATCATAGAGATTAAAATCTCTCCATTGATAATCTTTAGTAGCTGGAATAATCCAATAAGAATCATTTAAAGAAAGTCCTAAGGAAATATCAATGTAATCCATTAATCCCTCTTTATTATTTTTAGGCTTATAAGATAAGACAATTTCATCAAAATATCTTCTATTTTTAGGCACTTTTCTATTAAGTATCCACGAGTTTAAATCCTCTTTTGTGTTGATTGTTTTTATGGAACTTGGCAATAATTTTTCATCAATAATTTCTATGCGAGAAATACTTGTTGTAAAAAATTTACCAACAAGCTCTGAATACTCTTCTATGGTTGAAGTCTCAAACCTCAAAACTTCTTTATCTTTATTTTTTAGAATATATTGCATTTATTCTACATCTCCTTATATATAAAACCCAATGATATAAAAGTAGTCAATGTCTTTTCCTAAGTTTTGAGTTAGCATTATTTGTAGAAAACATTGTTGTATTAGCTTCATTGCTTAACAAATCTTGTTTGAAATTATCTAAAAAACAAGGCAAACATTTTGGCATAGGTTTTAGTTCTATCTTTTCATTACTCAAAAGCTTTTTAAAAAAACTCTCTAAGTATGAGAAATCCGCAGTAACTTTATACTTTATATTAGAGTAATTAGCTAACACTAAAGCATTTCTAAAATATTTTGAGTGTTCTTTAAACATATCATTATTAATGTTAAATCCCATACTATTTATATATTTAATGGCAAATACTGCTATAATCCTTGTATTACCCTCTCTAAAGGGATGTATTTGCCAGATATTTGAAACAAAAGTAGCTATATTTAAGATTCTTTTCTCATCACTTAGATTTGCATAATATTTATGCTTTTCTTGCATAAAATCATAATGCAAAAGTTCATCAATTTCATTATAATCTGCATAAACCACAGAATCCTTTCCATTGAGAATTTCTTCACCTTTTGATATATTCACTTTTCTAAAAACCCCAATAAAATTTTTCAATTCTTCTCTAAAAACTCCATCAAATATTTTTTTATGAATATTTTTTAGGCTCATTGGAGAAAAAGAAAAACCTTCATCATCAATGAATTTTGCAATTCTTTGGGAAACCAAATCACACTCTTTTTCTCTTTGAGAGAAGTTATTTTCTTGTTGATTAGCATAATAATGGATTATTTTTTCTTCAAGCTCCTCGTAAGTTTGAGATTCATTCAAAGCTTGATAAAAATATATTGATGGATTAAGATTATCAACCTTATTT
The DNA here is from genome assembly GCF_003364125.1 of Helicobacter sp. MIT 14-3879. Taxonomy (NCBI): domain Bacteria; kingdom Pseudomonadati; phylum Campylobacterota; class Epsilonproteobacteria; order Campylobacterales; family Helicobacteraceae; genus Helicobacter; species Helicobacter sp. MIT 14-3879. The sequence continues at coordinate 2,014 of NZ_NXLP01000022.1, read as the reverse complement.
AATCCTATGCCTACTTTGATATTTTCAAGATTAATCTTTTTATTTAAGTCATATTCGCTGTATTCGCTAAATTCCATTGTTATTGCTCTACCTTTTAATTACAAAGTCTAGTAACATTATATTTAATCTTAACATTCCTTGCACTATCTCCTATTTCTTAGGACTTTGCTTGTGAGATAAAGCTATTCTTTGCATTCTTTTCCTAAGTTTTGCTTAAAATCTACTTTATTTACTTCAAGCTCTCCCTTAGCTTTGGTTACTTCATTGATAAGATTATCTAGGTTTGAAGTCTCTTGTTTGCTTGTAAGATCAAAGTATTCTAAAATCTCTTTAAATTTATCTTGGCAAGAAAGGCAAGTGTCTATTAAAAAGCCCTTATTATTGTTATATTCCCTTAAGCCTCTATAATAGAATAATTTATGCTCCTCATCTATAATAAAAGGCACAATATCATTTTTAAGACACTCTTTAAACATCACAAGCCTTCCTACTCTACCATTACCATCTTCAAAGGGATGAATCTTCTCAAAATGAAAGTGAAAATCTATAATTTGTTCAATAGAATTTTTTTCTTTGTAATTTTGTAGTAAATTTTTTATTTCTTTATCCACCTCATTAGGTGGAGTAGTTTTTATATTTCCTACAAAATTTTGCTTTTTTTTAAAATCTCCTATTGTCATTATATCAGTGCAATTTTGCTTTACTAAAAAATGAAGCTTCTTAATATAATCTTTATCTAAAGAAAAAAAGGCGGTATCTAAGATATAATCAAAAGCTCTAAAGTGATTTTTAGCTCCTAAAATATCATTAGTTTTTATAATCTGATTTTCATTGGCTAAAAAAGAATCTTTTTCATAAATATATCTTGTTTGTTCTTTGCTAAGTGTGCTTCCTTCAATGTGATTAGAATTATATGCAAAAGAAATTTGTGTGTGATGATATAAACCATTTTTACAAGCCTTATTTTTTTCATAAAGCAAGTATTGCAATAAAGATTTCATCTTTTATGCCCTATTTTATTTGATTGAGTTTTAAAAACATTATTTTCTTTTATAGAAAGAGTATTAGGGTCTTTGCTTTGTGATATATCTATTTTATCAGTTAAATCTATATGCTTTTCCTCTATAAACTGCATTGCTTTTTTTGCTCTAGTTCTAATACACTTTTCTATTGGCTCTAGCCATTCATCACTTAAATTAAATTCTTTGTGTCTTTTAAAGGTGAAGTTAGAGAGTTTTTGGAGATTATTATAATGATTCTCTCTTGCAAAGCGATAAAGTTGCTCTTTAAAGCTAAGATTAAACCAAGAATGTTTATTTAGAGATTTTTTCTCTAGCCATTCATCATTAGGATACTTTATCAAGGAAAAGATTGATACACCATTATCAAAAATAGGGGCAGGTCGTAGAATCTCATTTGTATTATTATCTATTATCATTCCAAAATTACCTAAATGTCTATCACTATTACAAATAAGTGCATCAAAAAGCATAAGGTCTATGAGTCTTTCTTTTGGATAGATTGTCATTATCTGCTCTATAAGCTCTAATCCTTTGATTTGGTAGAATTTTTTATCCAAAAAATAATATATAGGTGCATAACCCTCATTCTCATTGGTAAAGAGAGGACAAGAGCTTACAATTTGATTGTGAAATTCTTTTATATCATAAGGCACATAATCAAATTCCATTACTTCAGCAATTTGAGCCATATAATATTCACTATAAACTTCTCCAAAACCATTATACATTTCACTTGAACCCTTATAAAGATAAATTTGTCCATTATCTCTATGCCAACATTTTTTTAGCATTCCATTGGTGGTATATTCAGGAGAGCTAGTAAAGCCTTGAACTTTTTGTAATTCTTCTCCAAAAGATACACGCTCTAATGCCTCACTAAATTCATTATCATAGAGATTAAAATCTCTCCATTGATAATCTTTAGTAGCTGGAATAATCCAATAAGAATCATTTAAAGAAAGTCCTAAGGAAATATCAATGTAATCCATTAA
>NZ_NXLP01000021.1:0-21870 GCF_003364125.1 Helicobacter sp. MIT 14-3879 | reverse complement strand
TTGTTTGTAGTCTATAAGATTAGGCAAAATTCTTTTGTCAAGATTTCTTGCTAAAATAGCTAACACAAGAATATGTGTTGGAGAGATTCTAGATTTTAGAATCTTTTCATTTTTGGTCTTATTAAGGCTTTGAAGATTCTCATTTTATAGTATTCTTGCGAAGATCAAAGTAAGTCTCACAATGATAATATTTAAGAATCTAAATTCTGTGTTATACATTCCTGCTTGTTACCTTGTGAAAGCTAAATTTTTCAAATTATTGTCCCCGAGATTTCTATTCCAAAGTGGAATTTAGCAAAATTTTGATAATATTATGCGCCAATCGTTTGTGTTTTAGGAATGCAATCAAATGCGTTAAATGGGTACATCGTGTAATAATTGATAGTATCTATGGGTCATTTTGACATTTGATAGTCTGTCTATTGGGTAGAGTAACCGTGAGAGGAATATTTCAGAGATTTAGCTGCAGATTCTGCATTTATCTCTTATCCTCACAGGTGATAATTCACATCTGAAGTGAGATACTAGCTATGTCAATCAAGTGTGTTTTTTGTATCTCCCTGTAACGCTTAATGGTGTATCTAGCTAGCCTGCAGGGATAAGCTCTTTGTATCAAGTAAATTATTGGAAGATAGTAAGGAGAGATGAGGCAACACAGATATTCTCTTTGAATACAACGACTAATCAACACGTTAGAAAAGATGCCAATACAATGAAACAACGTGAATAGATTCTAAGCATAAAGCATTTTTGCTTGATTGAGCTAAAGGATAAGAAAATTATGATTGTTGGGCTTGTTTGTTATAAAAAAGAATTAGGTGCTAGCATAGGTTATATCAAAGCACTATTCTCATTAAAGAAGATTTATCAATGCAAGCTTATTGTTTTTGGTAATTCTATGACTCACAATCTTTTTAGATATTGTGAGTATATTGATGAATCCCTTGATTTGGGCGATTTAGAAAATGGAATGATGCAGAATCAAAAGTTACAATTAGAAATTATTAATCAATACCATTGTGATTATCTTATTGCTAGTACTGCCATTAAAACACATATTCGTTTTCTTTTATCGAGTAATGCGCGTTATATTATTTGTGCCACAAAATTACTCACTCTTTTATCATACCGTTGCAAGACTGTGCCAATTTATTTTTTTAATAAATATCGCAACATGAGGCATGAAGATATTATGCTGCATTTTGTCAGAAGAATTAAACCCAAAGTGTTTGATGTGCATATTGCAAGTTTAGATTTTAAAGATTCAATGTTGCATGTTGGAGAAACATATAAAACACGCGCCCAAGAGTTTTTACTGCAATCTTTGGAATCTGTGAGAATACATCTTGCAAAATCTCCAAAACATTCTCAAAATAGAGACACAACAGTTTTAACAAACTCTCACTTACCTCACTTAAAATCTATGCAAACCATAAATCCTTATCTTATTATGATTAATCCTTTCAATGTCAATAATCTCTTTAGTCTCACTATGCCTTATTGGTTAAAGTTAATGGAAAAAATTACTCAGATTCCACAATGTATTCCACTTGTTGTTACTTATCCCCAAGTGCATAAGGACTTTATGGAGAAAATCAATCATTATGAGGGCAATCTCTCCTCCCTGATTGTATTTGCCAATAATGATGATATACTGAATCTTGTAGCTATAATCAAAGAGATGAGTTGCCTGATTAGCCCTAGCACCGGGAGTATTCATGTTGCTTCAAATCTTCACATTCCAACCTTAGGGTTGTATGCAGAATGGGACACAGGCAGATGGGGGACAAGAGATAACCGTTATGTATTTATTCCTGATATAAAAGATAAATTAGATTCTTACACACAAGAGAAAATTATCACGCAAGTACTGGACATATTAAAGAGTATGATAGAATCAAAAGCAATAGATTCTATAAAAATTATTGATTGAGATGTGTTGCAGATTGGCGGAAATTTAATTAATTATCAATAGATAGGTCAGTGTAAATAGACAATTTTTGCACCCATTCCACCCATGTTTGCTGGCGCATTAACAAAACCACGAACAAAATCTGCATTTTCTAAATATTCTATCACAATGCGTTGTAATGTGCCGCTCCCTATACCATGCACAATAAGCACCTCATGGAATTTTGCCATAAGGGCTTGATTGAAAAATTCCTCCAAGCTTGCTATGGCTTCTTGGGCTGTATGACCATGCAAATCAAGTCTCGTGCTAGCTTGAATATCCGCCTGCAGTGTATAAGAAGTCTGTATTATTTTTTGTTTTTTTAGCGTAGATTCTGCATTTTCTAATTCTATGGACGAAATAGACTTTAATCGCACGCCATTATTGAGTTCAATGGTATAGAGCTGTGTTTTTTGAGAATCTTTATTCTTAGGATTCATAGAAGAGTGATTGGTTTGCAAAATTTCATCTTTAGCGATGATTTTTGCAAGATTGCCATGATATTTTACCCATGTACCAATATTATAAACTTTGTTGCTTTGGATTCTGATATTGGGTTCTTGCTTTCTTTGTTTATGTGCCTTGTTAAGAAGTTTATGAATATCTCTTAGTGTATCTTGTTTTTGTGAAGTTGATGTTTGCGCGTTTGCCTCTCTTGCTAACATTTTAATTTCTTTGATTGCCTCATGATAGTGCCTTTTAAGTTTGAGACTTTGCGTTTCAAACTGCTTTTTGAGTGCAACTTTATCTTGTTCTAATTTTTGTAATTCAAGATTTTTTTGCTCTATAAGAGATTCTAAACGAAGGGCGTGTTGCTTATTTTTTGTGATTTGGTAATTTGATTCTTCAATCAATCTCTCCAGCCGATTTGCCTCACTCCCATGTAGCTCCCTTGCTTTAGCAATAAGATTCTTGGGGATTCCATAAAAAGCAGCACATTCCATAGCATAACTTTTTCCAATACCATCAATAAATTCGTATTGGGGTCGTGCGCTTTTAACATCATAGAGCGCAGCCATTAGCTGTGTTTGTGGATTACCTGCCATAAGCGATGCAAGATGCTTATGGTGTGTAGTAACGATAATCTTGGCATGATTTTCTAAGAGAGAATCTAATAATACCTTATAGAGACTTGCAGCCTCGCTTGCGTCTGTACCTCTTTCAATTTCATCAATGCCTACAATAAGTTCTTGTAGAGGTAAAATTTCATTAAACTCTTTGATTCTCCCCGAAAATGTAGAAATGTCTTGATTACTATCTTGAGGGTCTTGGGCAATGATAGCTATATTCTTAATTGAAGGAATATGAGATTTATGCGGATTAATTCTAAACGGTAAAAGATATTTTGTACAAAATAATGCACTTAAAATACTTTTTAATAACATAGTTTTACCGCCAGCATTTACGCCTGTGATTAGAAGGAGATTCTTTGAAAAATTAATACTAAGAGGCTTGGGCTTTTTTAAACTTGGATGTATATATTCGTGTAAGACAATAGAATATGGTGTATTTTCTTTTGATGTATTTGTGCCATGAGCTTGAGAGATATTATAAGGAAAAACAAATTCTAAATCATACTCTCTAGCAAACCGAACTCTAGCAATAACCTTATCCATGCAATCAAATTCTTTATTAACATAACGCAGAAAATGCAAATGTTTTCTATAAATGCTGCTATATTCTTTTGCTAGGAATGCTACTCTTTGTTCAATTTTATCTTGTAGAAGATAAATTTCTTGTTGTAGGGATTCTAAAGATAAGGGAACAATATAGAAGAAACCGCGATTAGAACGTGCAATAGTCCTTGCTGGAAGGATATTAGCAAAACCAGCTCGGACTAATAATGCCATATTATCTTGGATTCTGTGGATTTGCGTGTCAATAAGGAATTCTTGTAGGCTGGGAATAGTAAGAATTTGACATAGCCTTATTTCTTTATCTTTAAGCTTAGATTCTAAATTATCACGATAAGAATCTAGTTCTTTATCTACTCCTCTTTTGATATATTGCGCAGGATTATCTTGATGACTATTCTCAAAAATAAAATAAGTAAGCAAACAACAAATCTCATCGCTAAATGTAAAGCTTTGTATGTATTCTGAAAAGAATTTTTGGGATTCTGTTTCGAAATCTTGACTAGATTGATTTGTTAAAGAAACTATTGCTCCAAAGTCTTTTTTATGAGGACTAGTTGCAGAATCTAGCTTTTGTAAATCATAAAAGAATTTGACTATTTGCGTGCATGCAATAATCTCTTGCATACTAAGGTTTGCCCCCTTCTTAAGCCATGCTAATTGCTGATCTAATTCTCTTATATGTGGAAGTATGGGTAAGTTTATAGCACTATGCTGCGTTGTATTAAAGTAATGGATAAGGTATTGCATTTTTTTAGAATCTGTAATGTTTAGAATATGGGTTAAGAATTGGAATGAAATAATGGAATTTAGATGAGAATCATAGGATTGGGTATTGATTTCTTGAGTTTTAGGAGTAATGATGCGAGCAAAATATTGACTGAATTGGATAATAAAATCATCAAGACTAAGCTTGAGAATGAGAGATTGTAGCTTGAGAATCTCTTGAGGATTTGTTAAGCAAAAAGATTCTGATTCTGTAGTAGAGGAGGTGTTGGTCTTTTGTGATTTATGAGATTTTTTATTAGAGCGCATATTTTTCCACATATTAAGAGCTTTAAGGTAAAACAAATATGCTAGATTAGCATATTCTTGTAAAGATTAATAGGGCGAGTTACAGGAGTTTTATTTTGACATACTATCTATTTATCCATAAAAAAGTGTGTTGTATAAAGATTCTCAATTCTTCTTTCTTTGCGAAAAGGTAAGGTGGGTGTAAGTAGAGAGTCAAAAAGGCTTTTTGTTTGATTAAGGTTTAGTTATTTCACAATCTCGTATTAGTTTTCCAATCTCAAATCATAGATGATACATAAAACACATTGTCTATAATATTCCTACTTCACACTTAAATGTGCAGAAAATCAAGCTTTTAATAAATAGATTTGTTTGTAAAGTTTTTTGCTTAGTAAAAATATTTACACAAAGCATTAAGAGATTGCAAGACTTAATGAAGCAGAGAAGCTTTAATTTAAAACTAGCTGAAGTTATATCATCTTACATTGGCAAAAATGTTTATTTTAAAGAATATGGAGAATTGATTTGTGAAGATTGCGTCTTGTTATAGAAAATGTCTTGATGTCAATGACAAAAATATTATGGGCAAATTTACCTACAAGTTTGTGAGCCATTTTATTGGATTTGCAATGCTTTCTTGCTGTCTTTCCTCTAGGCTCTTGCTACTATTTACAATTCTGCTTGTACTTCTCTCTTTTCTCGTCTCTTTGTGGATACCAATAGTTATAAAATTACATAATATGTTTATTTTCCTCTGCAAAAATGCGAAAGTTTTATTTGTAATTCTTAGAAAATTCTCTCATGCCGTTTAAATTTGTTTGCTTTCTAAGCAATTTCTACAAATCTATTTGGATTAGTTGTAAGCTGTTGATTATTGCTATGTTTCCTTATATGAACTCACTTATACAATAGTCATTCTGTGTTATTTCATTATCGCTTAAATTATGGTAGCTTATTTGTATAATCTTATAAGTTTGGTTTGCTCTCTTTATACTTCTTTTGTTTGCGGGCATAACTCACTTCATTTAAGATTTTGTGTTTTATAAGCTCTTTATTATTCTCTTTTATGTTTTGCGTTAATGTCATGCTCTCCTTTCTTCATTCCAAAGGATTCCGACATAATATCTTGTATGCAGATAAATCCTTGTATATTGGCTATCTAAAAATGGTTTTGTTGTTAAAAGTAAAGTTTGGTAAAAGGAAGAAATGTAGTTGTTTATGTGATGTGCATAGGCTTTATTGGTTTAACCTCATTCCTCTATAACTTATTGCTTATTTAAGAAACCCCACACAAGACAAGTGTTCCATGATGACATTCAATATGCAGTTGCATTGGCATGATATTAGCAAAGATGAAATCTATCATCACAATAAATTGATTAGATTTCAAAACCAAATAAACTTAGCTTAAAGACATTACCCTTTAACATCTAATAGATAGGATTCTGGACGCATAAGCATCGTATCCTCCGTAACAACACGTTCTTTTAGAGTAATTTTTTTACGTTGTGATGTGGAATTATGGGTGTTGCTTTTAGAATCTTGTGCTAGCATCATTGCTTCTTCAAATTCTTGTTCGTTTTCTGTCTGATTTTCTTGTTCTTTCTCCTCGAACTCTCTTTTACCATTACCTTCCCTATCCTCTGTTTTGTGAGTTTGTTCAGTGGGTCGAACTTCCTCTACTTTTTGCATTTGCTCATGAAATATATTGTGATTAAGTGGGGTTTGATGCGGCATACTATTTGCCTGAATAGCAGAAGTCGCACTACTTGCTTGATTAATATAGGTAAGATTCCCGATAGAATTAAGTGCCATAATCTACTCCTTAGATAAGGTTTTATTCTAAATGCAAATGCAAGGTTTTCTCTTTAGAATAAACTACATTTGCGCCCTGTAGTATTTTTACAAACCTACGTCTTGTATAGTCTATCACAGTTTTATTATCTTTTATTCCACAAAGCCTAGCAAGAATTATTCCAGCATATTCCAAAATATGGGGATTGACTTTGTTGGCATGGATAATCAAATGAGAGGAAGGAATGTCTCTAAGATGCATCCAGAGAAAGTCTGCTTTAGCCATTTGCAATAAACGAATATTCTCACTCTCATTCCTCCCTATACTGATGCAGATTCCATCAACATAAAAGTTCTCAAATTGCTTTTTGCTATTGCTTTTTGCTATTGCTTTTTTTTGCCTTAAAATGTTTAATTCCTCCAAGTTGGCACAGCGCACAAAAGACATTTGATTGTATAGAAATGTAATTTTGGATTCTAAGTTTTCTCTTTGCAAATGTATGTGTGCGATTTTTTGCTTGAGTTTCTTGCTTTGTTGAAATAATTTTTGGCTCGCAATGGACGGCTTTGATTCCTTAGGAATTTCATAATGTATATTATCAATCGCAATCTCTGTGCTATAAGGTGCAATCTCATCTAAATGAGCAAGAATGTAATTTGCAAGCAATAGAGTTGTGTCTCTTTGACACTCTAATTGACTAGTAGGAGGCAAAGAATTAAGAATAGATTCTAGCTTGCGGCATTTAACCTGCAGTGTTTGTAATAAAGCACTCCTTTTTTGCTCTAAGAGAGAATCTTGCATCACTTGGTAATGTTGTCTGAGAGATTGTAAGAAAGCTGCCTTTTCTTCTTGCACAAGTTTTTTGGTAAAGTGAGGTTGAGGTACAGGAACAAAAGGGGCTTTGGGCATAATCACGCGATTAGCATTAGAGAATCTTAATGCAGAAACAATCCTATTATCAGAGACGATAATAGCATTTGTTGAGCGATTAATAAACTCTAAATGCAGATAAATTATCTCTTCTTTATACTTATTCTTGATTTGACACACAAGAATAATGATTTTATTCATGCCATCAAGCCTGCTTTGCTGAATCTTTGCTTTAGATAAGTATTTATGCAGTGCAATATCGAAAGGAGCGTTATAAGACTTGGTTTTTAAGGGATTCTCTTTGATATAGACACTTGGATTGGATTTGCATAAATCTATACAATAATGCGTGTCATCAAGTCGTATAGCAATCACATTATCATCAATGCGTGAAATAGAATGAATATATGTGTGCGTAGAGAAAATATTAGCTAGATTATACAGGGTTTGGAGTTGCATGACTTGTTCTCACTTAAAGATTATAATTATTGCTAATTATAATGTGTTTAGAGCAATGCTAATAAACCCTTGGGTATCCTTATTTATTCTTAATTGGCTTGTTATCTTGTTATTTTGCTGAAAAAAGATAAAGACACACAAGAATTCATCATCAAAGATTCAACACGTAATGACACAAAGATTCTCTCTTGTGCTGATACTTTATAAACAAAAATGGTAAATAAAAATTTTATTCCCCTATATTGTGCAATGTTGCTACTCTTTGCTTGAGATTGAACTTCGCCTATTCTACAAGCTCTCTATTTTCTTGATACAATGCGCACAACATTCTTTATAAAGATAAAACATCATATTGTTTTAATTTTTGTGCTTTTTGCATGTAAAGCGCAAAAATGTTTATACACAAAACTCTGATAAAGTTTATAACATGTGGTATTTTAAGTTTAGATGAAAATGTCCTTTAGTGAAAAATATTTTTTCAACAACATAAAAGCAACTTCAAACATCAATTTAGAGAATTCTAATATCAAATTTGCTAGAATCTGTAATATCTCATTAGAAAGTTTATGTATGCTTCATTCTATTTTACCTCACGTGTTGTTTAAAATCTTTAGGGCTTTTATAGGGGTAGGATTGATAACCGGACTATTCTTGTGCGGCTGTTCTTCATATTTTTCTGAAATAAAACACATCAAAATATCCCCGCAAACACTTACACAAAGCAGTCGCATAGGTCTCTTTACATCTGATGATAATGAGCTTAAAATCGCAACGAGATTAACTTATCTTAATGACTTAGACAATCTTATTTATAGCGGCAGAGAATATTTTTTTTTAGAAATTTTCAATGATTCCGAAGATGTGGTTTTACCCGATTCTCTACAAATCAGCATGTTTAATAAAAAACCTGTATGGATACGACAGGTACAAACAGAAGAGCTAGATGACATTTTGGTCTTAGAGAATCAATACGCTATAGGCTATCTCATTGCATTTCAAAAGCCTCCTATTTTTCTACAAAAACATATTGTTGTCGATTTGACAATTGCAAATTTTGGTAAAGTCAGCTATAACTTTTCTTATGCTGTTATATCATCTACTCTTTAAATTTTGTAATCAAAGATGAGGTCATGATGAAAAATCACAACACTACATTGGGAAATCTTTTTATCTTAGGAGTAATCCCGCAATTATGGTTACGTAAGATCTTAGCTAATATCATAGGATTATTAATAGCTTATCCTATAATCCTCTATAATCGCGAGAGTGCTTTTTTATTAACACTCTTTTTCACAGCCTTTGTGTATAAAACATTGCGAAAGGATAAAGAAAGAGAATCTAGCGAGGCGTACACCGATAGAAACCTATGTAGCGACACTGATAATGATAAAGAATCAATAACACAAGAACAGGCACAATCTAGGGAAAGACAAAAAGATTGCTTCACATTAGATTCTTTAGTGGTAGAGCAATGTATTGCAAGTCTGTTTTGTATTTGCCTAGTGGTTTTTACTCATTGGCAGGATTTTATTCTCAAGGCACTATTTTCTTGTGTGTTCCTTAGAATCTACGATTATTATAAGCCTAGCATTATTTCTCGGCTTTATCATTTAGAACAAAATAGAATATTGGGATTTGTTTTGAGTGGTGTGCTAAGTGGTATCTTAAGTGGAATAAGCGTGATGGTTCTTTTATTGTTATTAAATAGAGCAGGCATAAATCTTATTGGGGAATTTTAACCTAAAAACATACCATAGAGAATCTGGACAGAATCAAAAAATAGCTTGAGTTTTATTCTTATAAAAGGTTTTGACTTACAGGGCAATAAATTAAAATCTCGTTCCCATAGTAAATTCAAAGAAGCTTGGATAATTTGTAAGGTAACCCCCGCTTGCGCGAATATCTCCTGCTGTACCATAAGAGAATAATTTATTAGCCCCTATGCCCTCTGGGTCTGTGGGTCCATACCAAAGCATAGGGAAAACTAGGACAATGGGTCCCATGGGCGATACCCACTCAATAGCTATCCCGGCAGCACCTCTTTGTAGATAACTTGTTTGTCCTGTCACAGTACCATATTGCTTAAAATTTGCCGCCCCATTTACACCGTGATAAGTCAAAATGCCATAATCTACATAAAGTGAAACACGCATTTTCGCACTAGGGATAAGTCCGTAGCTTAACTCAAAGGAATTTGTGAAGATTCCATCACCCCCAACACGTAATTGGTCGCCATCAAGCGGCGTAATCGAATAGCTAGAATACCCTCGAATAGTTCCCACACCACCCATATAAAAGGTGTCATTAAGTGGAAGGAAGTGATTTTCATTATAACGGAAAAGATAACCTCCCTGTGCTTTATAACGTGCAATAAAATCAAGTTTCATCCATTTGCTTAAATCAAAATAAAATCCGGTTTTAGCATAGAGTTTCGTATAAAACACATCGCCACCTACACCCGCAATATTGAGTGAGATAGTAGTAGAGTTGCCGTTTTTAGGAAAGTAGTAGTCATCTGTGTTATCAAAGACAAGACTTGGCGTAATAGAGCTTTTAATGGGGGCATTATGCCAGCCTGAGTAACTTCTATCCCATAACCCTTGTGTGCGCAGCTTGATAAGACCATCTGTTGTATTATTAGAACAATCAGTGCCTATTGTTGTATCGCATATACCATTAGCATTTGCCGTTGCAGAATTAGGTAAAAAATTTGGATTATTGATTGTATAGTCAATATTGCCTGTATCATAATATTTTTGATACTGTGGTTGTGCTTGTCCTGTGTAAAGATTAAAGAATCCAAAAGTATCTGTCTTGTTAATATCATAACCTACATTAAGACGTAAAGTAGGGGCTAATAACCTTCCTACTGTGAATCCACCACCAATGCTTTGCTGCGTATAAACATAATTCAGATAACGGCTATAATAGACATTTAAAGCCAAGCTCCATTTAGAATCTAAAATACGTGGATTTGTCAGACTGATATTGAATGCCTGTTGTGTAGCCGTAAAAAAGTTATTACCCCCACGATAATAGGAAAAATCTCCACCAAAGCTCACATTTGCATACACACTTGCACCAAAACCACTACCAAAAAGATTACGTTCATTCACACTTGCATTAACCATTAAACCATAAAAACTCCCATAGCCTATCCCGAAGGTAAGCTCACCTGTGCGTCCTTCTGTTACATTAACAACCAAATCCATAGAATCATCGCTAATACGTTTTTCATCAATACGTACATTTTCAAAGTAGCCCATACGCTTCAGGGCTACTTCACTTTCTTGAATCTTGCCTAGAGAATAGACATCTCCTGGTGCAATGAGTATTTCACGTCTAATAATTCTGTCTCCTGTACGCGTATTGCCAGAGATAAGGACATCATTGATATGGACTTTCTTGCCAAAATCTATGTAATAGACAACGACTACTTCTTGCTTCTCTGCATCTTTGCGTAAGTCTGGATTCACAGCGACATAAGCATAGCCTAAATCAGCTATTTTTAGCTTGATAGTTTGAGAATCATTGCGCACATTTTGAATATTAAGAATATTGCCAATTTTTGTAGTGAGGTTTTTTCTGAGTTCCTTGTCAGTTATCAATTCCTTATGTTCTTCATCAATAATAAATTCAACGTCTTTGACTGTGTATTGATTTCCTTCTTTGATATTGTAGTAAAGTTGTGCTTTATGATTTGTCATATTTACAGAAAGTAGAGGATTAGACACATTTGCGTCTAAAAACCCATTACGCATGTAAGCATCTTGAATTCTTAAGGGGTCTAATTCTAACTCACTTAGCATGAGTTTTCCATTATTTAATCCCCACATCCATCCCATAAAATCTCTTTGCTTATTTGCGCTCAAAGATTCTATTTTGCGTTTTTTAAGCTTTTCTGCACCCTCATAATAGCTTTTTTCTATAATAATAGAATTTCCTCTATTGACATTCAGGGTAATTGCTAAAGCCCTGCCATCACTTAGCTCTTGAATTTCTGGCTCTATCACACTGCCATAATAGCCCTTGTATTCAAGCATTTGCTTGAGAGTATCAAGTGCCTTTTCTAGTTTTAGCTCATCATAAGTATCACCCTTTTTTATGCCAAGTTGTCCATAGAGTGTGTCTTTTTCACTTTGCGTGCCATAGCCCTTAATCTCCACGCTAGCTATCGCTGGTTTCTCTTCTACAATAAAAGTAAGTACTCCATTTTCTAATGTCGCGTATATATCATTAAAATAACCTTGTTTATACAAATCTAAAATAGCTTTATCAACCTTGCCATTATCAAGACGTTCACCCTCTTTGATACCAATTAAGTCTTTAGCGAGAGTTTCTGACATATAAGTGAGATTTTTTAATTGAACGGACTGAATAATGGGATTTGAATCTGCTTGGGTATTTCTATTCGCGCTACTTAAGGGTGCAGATTCTAATATTTGCACGGAATAACAAAGGAATAAGAGAAAACATAATGCTCTTAAAATCAGGGGATAAGGATTCATAATACTCCACTTAGATGACTATGTATGTAACAACAAATCTAAAATTTTGAATTATAATCAAATAAAAACAATATCAATATATAATTCCTAAGTTTATTGTGTGGCGTATCAAGGTTATAATGTTTTTGTTAGTGAATAACACAATACATTCAAAACAATGAGATTCAAGTAATTCAAAAGCACAAACATCAATCTCCATGTATTAGAGAGTAATCGCACTAAAATTATTGACGCAATGAATTAAGCATTACGGTAATAGAGCTAAGACTCATAAATACTGCTGCAAAGAGGGGAATCACAAATCCACATAACGCAAAAGGAATGGCAAACACATTATAGATGAGGCTTATTATAAGATTCTCTTTAATGCGTTGCAAGGTTTTGTGTGAGATTCTAAAGGCATCTGATAATGTGCTTAGTTTAGAATCAAGGATAATGACATCGCTATTGGCAATAGCAATTTCGCTTCCACTCCCCATAGCAATACCAACTTGCGCATATTTTAAAGCCAAAGAGTCATTCAAGCCATCACCTATCATAACAACTTTCTTCCCCTGCTTAATGAGTTCTTGGATTCTTTGCGCCTTTTTATCAGGAGTTTGATTAGCATAAAAGGATTCTATTTGCAAATTTTTTGCAATATAAGAGACAACACTTTCCCTATCACCACTTAGAATCATGCTCTCTTTTTTATAACGTTTTAGTGTTTGAATAAGACTTTTTGCCTCACTTTTTAAAGAATCTTGTAAATAGAAAATATAGGCAAGCTGATATTGTGTAGCTCCCTTAGGCTTGTAGGCAAGATAGAATCTTGTGCTGCTTTCTTTAAGAGATTCTCGCTCATACGAAGAACTCAATGCAGGTGATTGCTTGAAGTTTGTAGAATCTGCTTGCAAGCATTCTAGGATAGCTTTAGCTATAGGGTGAGGATTTTTCTGCATAAGATTGATAATTATAGACTTATCATGGGAGTCTATGAGATGAGAATCTTGGAGGTTTGATTCTCTCAAGTCGCAATATTGTGTGCATTGCATGGAATCTATAATGCCATATTCTTGAAAGAGCTGTTCGCTTCCAGCCAATATTTCTCCCCCATGTACTAAAGCAGTAAAACCACGTCCAGCAATAAGTTTTAAAGCATCTTTAGGTATCACATTAGAAGTGGCAGAATCTAAACTAAGAGAATCTAATGCACTAAATCTTTCTATTAACTTCACTTGCATATTGCCCTGTGTGAGGGTTCCCGTCTTATCGAAAATAATTGTATCAGCGCGCGCTAAGGATTCTAAATAATCCGCTTTAGTAAAAATGATATGATTCTTAAAACCAATATTTAGTCCCACAACACTAGCAAGCGGAGTAGCCAAAGCTAATGCGCAAGGACAAGCAATAACGATGACAGATACTGCAATCAGTAATGCTTCCTCAAAATTACTCTTTGCCATAAAAAAATAATACAGAAATCCCAAGAGAGCAATACTTAGCACAATTCTACTAAAGTGTCCTGCAATCTTAAAAGCAGTAGTTGCGATGGGAGGAGTGCTAAATTCGCTTTGTTCTAGGAGTCTTGCTAGCTTGCTCATGCTAGAGTTTTTAAATTCCTTTTTTGCCTCATAGATTAGGGGCTTATGCAATGCAATAGAACCAGCAACAAGCAATTCACCTTCTTTTTTAAAAATTTCTTCACTCTCTCCACTAATATTTTTACAATCAAATATCGCATGCTCACTCAGTAGAATGCCATCACAAGAAAGCATTTCCCCGGGCAACACAAGGAGTTTATCATGCTTTTTAACGTTATGGACAGGAATGACCTTGCCATTCTCTAGTCTTGCTTCAAGCGGAAGTATGCTATTTAGCTTGTCAAGATTATCTCCTGCTTTTTTACGGCTAAGAGATTCTAAAAATTTCGCGCTCAAAACAAAAAGGATGATCATACAAACAGATTCAAAATAAGTATGTCCGCTATGACTAAGCCATGCAAAAATAGAGTAAAAATACACAAGGCTTGTCCCTGTAATGACTAATGTTTCCATACCGATAATGCCATTTTTTAAGCCCTTATAAGCTTGTTTATAGAATCCGCTCGCACAATAAAAAAGTGTGGGTGTAGCAAGAATAAAACTCGCAAGATTCATGATATTGCTAGAAGTAATGTCAATGCCTGCAAAATGACCGCTATATTGTCCGACATTTACCCACATAATATTCATCGTGCAAAATATCGCAACAATAATCTTAATGTAGGTATTAGAATCGATTTTTGCACGTAAGCTTTGTGGCTTTGTAGAATCATAAACAATGGCTTTGTAACCAATAGCCTCAATCGCATGTATTATTTCTTGTAAGCTGATTATATGAGGGTTAAAAAGGATTTTTGCCTTATAGCTTGTGTAGTTAATAGAAACTTCATGAATGCCTTGTAATCTCTGCAGGATTTTTTCGTTAAGCCATACACAAGCTGCACACACAATGCCTTCAACAATCAAGCATACTTCATGGTATTCACCTTTTTGCTTGATATATTGCGCTTGGAAACTAGGCGCGTTATAGTCAATGACATTTTGCTTCTCTTGTATTGCTTTGGTTTGCAGGGAATTATCGCCTAATTTTTCATAAAAAGATTCCAAGTTATTTTCTTTTAAAAGACTAAAGGCAAGCTTGCAACCATTGCAACAAAAATAATATTCTTTATTGTCTATGATTGTTAATTTGAGCGCATTAAGGGGATATTCCTGCTTACAATGATGGCAGCATGTAGGGGTAGAAATGATTTGCATAATAACACCAAAAAATAAAGGATTCTAATCTAAAATCTCTAAAAAGAAAATAAAGACTAGTAAAAATTGTATAATGTTAGTTTATTTCACAACACCTTAAGGAGAGCAATGAGGACATTAGAAATACAGAATGGGGGACAAACAGAAAACTATATACTCAACAAATACGCACAATCAAGCGATGTAAGTATTATGCAGAAAGTTGGTGGAAGCATGATTCTGTGCAGTGTGTGTGTGGATTATGATAACCCAGTGCAAGAAGACTTTATCCCCTTAACCATTCAATATATTGAAAAAATGTATGCCATAGGTAAGATTCCACAAGGTTTTGTAAAAAAAGAAGGTAAGCCTAGTGAATCTGAAATCCTTATTTCGCGATTGATAGATAGAAGTTTGCGTCCTTTATTTCCGAAAAAATTTCCTTATCCTGTGCAAATGAGCCTTTTAGTATTGAGTTATGATGGTAAAAGCGATGTTTGCAAGGATGCATTGAATCTCGCTGGGATTAGCCTCTTTTGCTCAAGCATTCCGCTAAATTGTCAGTATATTCCTGTTGGTGTGCGCATGGTGAAGCACAATGAAATTGCTTTAGCAACCAATCTTATCAGTTTGCAAGATTCTAGCCTTGATTTATTTGTAAGTGGTGTGTACGCAGATTCAGAAGACAGCAAGACAGAATCTATTGCTCAACTCACTATGATAGAAATGCAAGTGCTTAAAACAACCACACAAAACACCGATTCTGATTCTTATCAGAATGTAGAATCTAGCGATAACGTCAATAATATCACGGAACAAAGCAATGAAATTCCTAAGGAATTACTCCTAGATTCTATTCTGTTTGCTAGAAAGCATATTGCCCAAATTTCCAAGCTTTATACCCATTGCTTTAGGTCTTTTGTAAAGACTAAGTTTCTTTTGCAAACACGCATGAATAGTGATTCCCTCTTAAAACAAAAAATTGCTAATGAATTTTCAGAGGAGATAAAACAATGTCTCTTAGTAGATTCTAAAAGTGAGCGTAAAATTCATTTTAATAAACTGCTTACTTCTATCAAAAATCACTATGAATCCCTTGAAGATACACACATGATGAATGCTGATTCTATTTCTATAGAATCACATGTAGAGAGTATCAAGCGTGATATTATGCGTGAAATGATTCTTAAGGGCGGGGTGAGGGCAGATGGCAGAAAGCCAAAGCAGATTCGTCCATTAAATATAGAATCTAATCCACTTCCTTTTGCGCATGGGAGTGCGTGTTTTACGCGTGGAGAAACGCAAGCTTTAGTTACTTGCACATTAGGTAGCCAAAGTGATGCTCAGATTGAAGACACCATTATTACACAGACAAAGAAAAAGATTTTCTTTCATTATAATTTTCCGCCATTTTGTGTGGGAGAGGCTGCTCCTATTGGAGCGAGCAGTAGGCGTGAAATAGGGCACGGTAATCTTGCATTAAAGGCAATCGAATCTAATGTGTTGGATACCCCTTCAACTCTACGTATTGTTTCAGAAATTTTACAGTCCAATGGTTCAAGTTCTATGGCGAGTGTGTGTGGAGCTACTTTAGCTATGCTTGGAGCTGGAGTGAAAATGCACAATATGGTGGCTGGCATTGCTATGGGGCTTATTTATGAAAGTAAAAGCAACTTTGTAATCCTTAGTGATATTATGGGATTAGAGGACCATGATGGTGATATGGACTTTAAAATCGCAGGCAATGAAAAAGGTTTTACAGCATTGCAGCTTGATATTAAAATAGATTCTATTAGTCAAGAGATTCTAGCTGAAAGCTTCACGCAAGCACAAGAAGGCTTATTCTCTATCCTTGAATCTATGCGACAAGTTTCCATTCAGCCTAATTATGATTTGCTTCCGCAAAGCTTGGATTTCACGGTTAATACTGCACGTATTCCTGATATTATCGGGCAGGGTGGCAGAACTATCAAAGAAATTATTACGAAATTTAGGATTAGCATTAATTTTAATAAAGAAAAAGGCATAGTGATTCTTAACGGTGCTTCACAAGATATTCTGCATGAAGCGAAAGAATATATTTTTGAGATTCTTAAGAAAAAAGAACGTAAAGAAATGTTTTATAAGGTTGATACCGTGCATGATGGGGTAGTCAAGAAAATTCTTGATTTTGGAATATTTGTAGAATTACCACAAGGTGGCAATGGATTATTAAGAATTCCAAGTGCCAATACAGAATTAGATATAGGACAAACAGTAAGAGTTAAAGTGCTATCTAACATCAACGGCAAGGTAGAACTAGGGCTATTTTCCGAATGAGCTTAATTAAACACACACCATTAACAATCTTATATCATTTAAGGAGTGTGAATTACACTCTTGTGATTTGCAATTCTCTTTTTGCTTGAGTTTTTATAATGTTATTTTTTGGATGAGGATAAAAATATATGAGACATAACCCTTGAAAATGTGTTTATTTCACCTTGCATTGCAAGGTACAAGTTTAAGATTCTAAGGAGTTTTATTCTTGTTGTGTTATACTAAGCAGGGTTGGTTTCCTGTTATCTTATAGAGACTTTTCTCTTTTTGCTGAATAATCTGCTATG
The DNA here is from genome assembly GCF_003364125.1 of Helicobacter sp. MIT 14-3879. NCBI lineage: Bacteria > Pseudomonadati > Campylobacterota > Epsilonproteobacteria > Campylobacterales > Helicobacteraceae > Helicobacter > Helicobacter sp. MIT 14-3879. The sequence continues at coordinate 4,274 of NZ_NXLP01000021.1, read as the reverse complement.
CCCACATGGAATTTGACTGATGTATGTATTAATCTTTGCTATTGTGGAAAAATCAGCTATTTTATCTCTATAAGAGGTGCGAGACAAAGGAATTATTTTTCTTGCTACTTCTAAAAATCGACAAACATTATTATAGAATTTTTCTAATAAAGTCAATAATAAAAGAGAAATATTTAAAAATAATGAGCATTTTAGCAATTTTCTCAATCTCTTTCATTTATTTTTGGAGTGATGATTTTCGGGATTAAGTCAAGACAAATTTCAGCATTCTTTGGAATCTTTGTCATTGTAAAATACGATATGGTACAAATCATAAGTCTTACTCCTCTTTGTGTTTGTCTGCACAAACCCTTTTATTTTGTTTATAGATACCTTTTTATAACAACCCTTATAAAGCTACTTTATCGCTGTTAAAGCGTGATTTGCTTGATTTTTAGCATTCATACATCTTTGACTAACAATTAAATGGCGGGTACTAAGCATGCTTTCATCTCCAAGTACACATCACTTTGTTGTCCATGAATGATACATATTGTCATTTTATATTTTGAATGCCTTGTTTTCCTGTATTGATGATAGATGTCTCAATGTCCTGCCCTTTTATTGGGATTATTGCAAGTTCTAGCATTGCACAAACGATAACTTAAGCAAAGATTGCTTGAAGTATGTTTTTAGTAATTTTAGTATTGATACATGATTTATGCAGGCTTTTATATTCTAAGAGAATATTTTGTATGTCATTTGCATTCACAAGATAATAGTTTTGAATACATGCAAATAATGCCTGTTGATTAAAAATTTCCTTTCCACTGATAAGAATATTGTGGAATGTAGCCGGCTCTAGGGGATTATGCCCGCCAATAGATTCAAAGCTGCCGCCTAGAATCACAATATCGCTTATTGCGTAAAGATTAATAAGCTCACCTAATGTATCAATCACCAATACAGAAGATGCCATATTGTCAAGATAAGGTATTTGGGGTATGCCCTTTTCACCAACATCTTGTATAGTGTGGTTGCAGGTAGAATGATTCTGCGAGGATTGTATAGAATCGGGATGAGCATTTAGTAGGCTGCTCCATTTTATTGTCTTAAACTCTTTAAGACAGAGATTATAGACCAATTCAAATCTTTCTGGATGGCGAGGAGCAATAATGAGCAGAGGGTTATATGAACTTCTCATAAGTTCCGTATGATGGTTTGTTTGAGAATCAGGGCTAGATTCTAAAGCAGAAGATTCCAAAACTCTCTCTTTATACTCTTCTTTACTGCAAGAATCTTCTTGTGTCTTTTCTTCTCCACAGGAATAGGGAAAACTATCTTGCATAGCGGTATGATTATAGGGATTATGTGGCGTAAAATTTTTGAATGTGTGCGTTTGAGAATCTTGTGCTGCTAATTTATGGTATTGCATGCTAAATTTCTTAAAAGCTTCTAGGATTATTTCTTCTTCCTTGGCATGTGTGCTTGCTGCAAGCACAACGAGTCTTTGTGGTTTAGCATAAAGCTTGGTTGGCTTTATCGGTGTGAGAATCTTAATATTTCCAATGACACTGATATTTTTTGCATGCAATCGTTCTAGCCTTGCTAAATCGCGCACACTCTGACATAATATGGAATCTATATAAGAAAAAAGATGACGATAAAACCCCTTAAATCGTAAATATCTCTTAAAGCTACGACTTGAAATGCGGGCATTAATGAGTTTAGTGTGTGCATTTCTTGTCTTTGCACAGTAAAAAAGCATTAGCCAAAGTTCTGCTTCAAAAACAAAGAGTCTTTTGCATCGTGGTGCAACAAAGGGTAAAAAACTCTCAAAAGGCAGATAATCAATAGTGATATTTTCTCTTGTCCCAAATAGTTTATGTGCTTGTGCAAAACCTGTGTATGTAATAACGCTTAAAAATATGTATTTGCATTTAGGAATAGAATCTACAATTGGAGCTAATGAATTGACTTCTCCCAAGCTACAGGCATGTAGCCAAAAATCATAATATTCTTTGGAATGATTCTTGGGGAAGAGAAATCTAGCCTTTAAACTTTGTTGGTATTTTACTTTAAAAGATAATAAGATGATAATCGGGAAAGCTATGACATGGGCTAAACAAGCTAACGTATAGTAAAGAAATATCATTAGATATCTTTAGTTAGAACTTAGGCTTGAGGTTGTGATTCTTTTAAAACCTGTTCTTTATTTTTCTCATCTTTTATTTCTGTGTTATCATAAATCTCTTTATCATATAAGATTCTGCCGCAATGCGGGCAATGCACGATTTCATATCCCTTGCGAATATCAATAAGATTTTTTTCATTCAGCCTAATAAAACATCCTCCACAAGCATCTTTATAAAGGGGAATAACGCTTGTGTTACCTGCCCACTTTCTGATTTTTTCATAAAGTCGCAACACTGTGGGCTCCATATCAAGTGCGATTTGTTGTCTTTTTACACTCACTTCGTCCTGACTATTTTTAATAGCGTTAATTTCATCGCTACAAGCCTCTTGTATAGCAGCGATTTCTTTGTTTGCTTCTTCAATATGGGAATCTAGAGTCGTAATTTTACTTTTTGCTTGTTCTATAAAAGCTTCTATATTAGAGATTTCATTATTGAATCCTAAAATCTTTTCGCGCAAAATATCTTCTTCCATGCTCAGATTCTTTATTTCTTTCTCGCTTTTGCTCTCTTTTAGCTTTTCTCGAATCTTTTGTGATTCTGTGGTGACAGTTTGTAATTCTTCTTCTGTTTTAATAAGGAGTTCTTGTTTTTCATGTATGGTTTGTTCTAATTCTTGTTTTTCTTTGATATATTGAGATTTTTCTTGTTCTTTTTTACGAATAGGAGCTCTCTTTTCATCAATCAAGGGGTTAAATTTTGAGACTTCCCAATCAAATTTATTTACTTCGATAAGTTTTTGTAAATTTTTATTCTGTGAGCTATGAGATTGTAAATTGTTACTCATTTTTATATCTCCTCAAATATAACAAAATGGATTATGTGAGTCTGTAATTATAGCTTGAATATTGCTTTTTTGCAAAGTTTTAGCAAGGAGTGTTGCAAAAACACATTCACTCTCAAAATGTGGAATATCAATAAAGCTGATGCCGTTGCTATTAGCAATCATGGCATCATGATATTTTATATCACCTGTAATCACACATTCATTGCCTTTTGCAAGATGATATGAAGAAGCATTGCTCCCGCAAGTGATAAATATTCTAGTAATACAACCATGATTATCTTGCATAAAATTACTGCCTTTGGAATAACGCAAAAAGTCTAACTTAAGGGTATGTTTAATGTGCTTTGCTAGAGATTCCAATGATACGCATTGCGTAGTGTTGTGGGTATAAATAAGGCTAAATTCCTTGCTAGATTCTGGAGCGAAACCCAATTCTTCTAATTGTAGAGAGCTAGCAAAAAATTGGTTTAAATGCGTTAAATCAAAATTAGTGTGCATAGCAATCACAGCAATATTTTTTTGTAAGCACTTTGCAATGAGATTACTAGGATAGCTCTGTGTGTGAATAACTTGTAGAGGTTTAAAAATAAGGGGGTGATGCACAATAAGCAAACTAGATTCAGCAATACAATCCACCACTTGCCAGTCAAGCTCAAGACTTATATAAATTTGTCTGCAGTGCATGTGCGGACTTCCTATATTCAAGCCAGAATTATCCCACTTCGCTTGAAGCTCAAAGGGGCTTATAGTATTTAATATATCATATATGTCTGCTACTTTCATAAAGAACCTTTTTAGGTTAAATCATTGTAGAATCTATAAAGTAAGATTATCCTTACAAAATCTAAATTTTACATTATTTCAAATTTGTTTGCAATTAGAAATTGAATCATTAAGGAATAATCATGTTGGACACGGGTTGCAATTACCAAGCAAACTCCCCTACTTGAAACAAGATAATTCTGTGAGTGTAATTGTAATGGCTAGTTTTTAGAATCTTAAGGATTCTTTTTAACATAACTTTCAATACCATTAGCAATGCCCTTAGCAATCAAAACCTGATATTTTGGATCTTTAAGTCTTTGGGCTTCTACAGGATGTGAATTGTATCCTATTTCTATAAGAACAGAAGGCATGAGAGCACCCACTAACACCCAAAAGGGTCCTTCACGTACACCACCGTCAAGATTCTCGTTATATGTTTTCTTAAGCTCCTTTAATACTATCAGGCTTAAACCTTTGCGGTTTGATAACTTAGTGATTTATACCAATCGCAATATTTATGATGTTTTGTTTGATTATTGCTGTCATCC
>NZ_NXLP01000093.1:0-3959 GCF_003364125.1 Helicobacter sp. MIT 14-3879 | reverse complement strand
GATTCTCTGTATTCATATCTCAATATCAAAGAGGTGTATTCTTAGTCAATGATACACAAACCTTATCATGTCTTTGATATAAAGAGAAAGAGGAATCATACTAATTTGTGTGATGATTATTTTATCTACTATTGAGTGTGTTTGTCATGGGGGGGGGGGGGATTTTAAAATGAGGACATTTGCCATTTTTTGACGCCTGTATCAATCATAGCAATTAACATAACTCAAAAATAAGATTAAATATCTCAGTCATCAAAAATATTTGCATGTTAATAATCCTCACTTCGAATAAATCTTATAAAATAAATTTTAAAAATGCAACACTTGCTCATTTCAAGCATAAATGCTACAATGTTATTTTTTTAATAAAGACTTCAATCCTTAAGCTAGGAAGAAAGTTATGCTTACAAAGAAAAAGTTTGACAATAGCATTTCAAGTAATGCACAATCTCACCAAAGCACACTCTCCTGCCTAGAATCTCTTGGTGAAACAAAAGATTCAATCCTGTCAAAATCCAAAAATCAAACACACCGCATGCAAGACTCCGCTACAAACAGCGCAGACTTAAACGCACTTTTTACTTATAAGCAAAGCCTCTTTGTTCTTAGTACCGCTAGAGCCAGAAAGGAATTTTGCTGCCATTATTCAGATGTTGTAGGCATTGATTTTAATCCACTTCATCAGCTTTGCAATGAAGAAAAACAAAACGTCAATCTTGTTGCTGATAAAATTCATAAAGAATGGTTTTATCTCTTTGATTTCTCAAAAAAGACTGAATCCAAAGACATCATATTGCCCCCCACACTGACAATCCCTGAATTTTTTCAGAAAGTAGCTTATCCCTCTCGTGCCCTTATCCCAAAAAATGTTCAAGAATTTTTTATCTCACAAGCTTTGCGAAGTGTGAAAAAATCAAAAAAATTCTCTTCACATGAAAGTAAAAGTTTTCTAAGCTCTGAAGAAAGCTTTCTCTCTTATCTACAAAGCTCAAATATTTTGTTACATTTCTATGAAGAATTACGTGAGCATAAAATCGCTATTACAGCAGAGAATCTCAAGAAATTTAGCATGATTGACACACATGAGGAATATGAATGGCAGCTTGATATGATTGCAGAGGTTTATACCCAATACCAGAATATGCTAACTCTTAATAACCTTACAGATGGGATTTATAGCAACAATAGTGGGCAAAATTATAAGATTCTAGAATCTTATCTTTCGGAATTTGAGAGCGTCCATATTGAACTTGAAGGATTCATTTCTCCTTTGCAATACGAGATTATTCTTAATGTTTCACATATTATTCCCGTTTTTTTACACTTCCGCACAGACTTTTACAATGTCCAGCATTTTAACTCCTATTTTGATAAATTGGGGCTGCATATCAAAGCAAACAAGAAGTATATCTATTGCTTGCCAAGCAACAATCTCCTTTTTATAGAAGATTCTCAAGTAAAACTCTCTAACCTGAAATTTTATAAAACAAAAAAAGCTTTTAATCAGGCAAATCTCGCTTTGGATATGGCTTACAAGTGGCAAGAGCAAATCCTAAGCGGTAAAGCTAGTGAGCTAGATTTTGCTATTATCTTACCTAATGAATCTTTTGTAAATCATCTTGCAATATTAGATTTTGCGAATGTGTTTAACTTTGCTATGGGAACTAGTATTCAATCGACAAAAGAATATCAAATTTTAGAATCTTTGTATCAGGAATTCTCACAAACATACAATAAAGACACACACAACATACTCGATATAAAACCCTTAATTGACTTCCTCTCTACTAAAGAACTAGATTCATTGCATAAGGAGTCTCATGACAATAATATATCTTTAGATAATGATATAGACATCACACAAACATTGGAAAATATCAAAAGACTAGAACAATTAATATCAAGAGATTTTTTTAACGATTTTGAATGGGAATCCAAGAATTCCTATGATACAGAAGATTGCACTGACATTCCCAATTCTCTATGGAATTTTTTACAAAACTCTATGCAAAATCCCAAATATCATCATATCCAGAATCCAACACTTAAACACTTAGAAAAAATACTCCAGATTCTCTTTCACCGCAATAAATCTATTTTGACCCATGCTATCAATATCCTTATAACGTTAAAAACTATGACACAACTGCATCTATTTGAAGTTCAGCCATTAGGATTTGGCGAGCTTTTTTCACTTTTTATGCATGATTTTAACACGTTTCGCCTTGATGATATATCTGGAGGGAAAATTCGTGTTATGGGTGCATTAGAGGCAAGGAATTTAAGCTTCAAGGAAGCTTTAATCATAGATTTTACTGATGATTTTATCCCCAATGTTCAATCTCAAGATATGTTTCTGAACTCTAATATCAGAAAGTTTTACCATATCCCTACAAAGATGGACAAAGAAAATCTTTTTAAGCATCACTATTACAATATTATGAAAAACACAAAAACCACGCATATTAGCTTCGTTACCAATAAGCTCAAACTACCTTCTAATATGCTCTTTGAATTGCATTGCAATCTAGGCAAAGCAAAGGATATTGATACATTATATAGCTATTATGATACATCACTGAGTTTGCAAGACTCTTTTCAAGAAGACAAATTTGAACCCTTCATCTATACGCAAGCTTTTAGTGCTAGTGCTCTTGATGTGTATCAATCTTGTGTGCGTAAATTCTATTTTCAATATATCGAACATTTACAAAATGAACCTCCAAGTAATGATAAAAATACCACTTCAAAAGAAGTCGGGCAATCTATTCATAATGCCTTATATACTAGCTATAAAAGTTTTATCAATAAGGACTTATGTGTGCGAGACATAGAATCTATAAGAGAGATTTTTACCTATGAATGTAATAAAATCATTCATACAAATAACACCCAATACACTATTAATACGCGCATGGAGATAGACAGGCTACTTTATGTCATGCAATATTTTTTTAACAATGAAATAGAACGATTGCGTAAAAATTCCCTCACGATTCTAGCACTTGAGCATGCTTTTAGTGTGCATTGTTGTGGATATGAATTCAAGGGTATTATTGATCGCATTGAAAAGTATGATAATGTAATCTGGGTATATGATTATAAAACCGGCAAGCAACCAAACAATGCGCAAGTTGATAGCCTACAAATGCCGCTATATAGTCTCTGTCTTGAGAAAGCTAAAGAGTCTTTTGATTTTCTCAAGCCCTATAGAGATTTACCCATTCAATACGGTTATGTGTATTTAGAAGATTGTTCACCCTTTAGCACCAAGCCCTATCTATTGCTGCAAGATTCTATGACACTACAAAACAAACAAGCAGAAATGTTGCAAATGCTACAAACTTTTGGCAAAGAGAATGTCCAAACAGAACGAATAAAAATTTGCCAAAACTGTATCTATGCCATTATCTGCAATAAGATTTAGATTCTCAATCTTAATGTTATCACTGCGTAAAACTTAAAAATAATTTCAAACCACTAAAGATTCAATCATAGAATCTAAAAAATCAAAATAAGGTAACGTTGCGCTTTAGTGATTGAAAGGATATTTCAACTCATTATCTTTCCAAGTTTTACAAACAAGACCTTGAAAAATTTAATGTGTCTTGGAAAGTAATGAGACTCTAGCATAATATTCTTTAATGAGATTGAGATAGCAGAGATTAGATTCTATTATCAAGAGATTGTATTATCATCGTATGCAGATAGAAATTCCATAATCGTTTTTTGCAAGTGAGGAGATAAGAGAAATAAAATTTCATAGAGAGGAGAGATGATTTTAGGTTGATAAGGAGGCATTAAGATAAATTTAGAGATTCCATAAATGAGAGCTATGAATCCACAAATGAGTGATACAAAATCCTTAAATTTTAGAATCTAGATTCTATCACAAAGCTCTACAAGCTTCAAAATACAAGCATAGATTTTAAAATAATATAAGCTTTGTTATTTGAAGT
>NZ_NXLP01000020.1:0-23126 GCF_003364125.1 Helicobacter sp. MIT 14-3879 | reverse complement strand
GAATCACATATATCCCGATAATAAGGTATTAAAGATCGAGAAAAATAAATTGCCTCTTTTTTATGATTAAGAACTACTTTTACAATATTAGGATTTTTTGCGGATTCTTCATCAATTTGTTTGGCGCAAGTCGCCATGAAATTAGCTTGCTCCATGCTTTTTTTAAGCGATTCTATAACATTGTTTTCTAAAAAAGGCTCATCTGCTTGCAAATTAATAATTATCTCATTATCACTCAAGCCTAATATCCTGCTTGCCTCAAGAACTCTTAGACTTCCGTTAGGGATTTCTTTTGGCGTTATGATTGCTTTGATGTTAAACTTTTGTGCTATATCATAAGTTTCTTGAGAATCTACAGCTAAAACAACTTCATCAACCTTCTTAGCATTTAATGCGCTCCTGATAAACATGGGAATACCACCAATATCACAAAGAATCTTCTGTGGAAAACGCGTACTAGCGAGTCTAGCAGGAATAATAATCATCTGTTGCCTTCTTAAAATTACAGAGAATCTAAAATATTCTTATAAATAATTGCCCCTAATCTTGTTTTATTATTGGCATCTGATAGGCTGGACTCTGGCATGTAGGTATTAATATGCAAAGAATGCTCTATTTCACCTTTGCAATTATTAAAAGTAAAATACAAGTGTATCTCCTTATCTTGTATGATTTGAACATGTACTGTATTTTTAGCTGCCTTATTAATCGTAATAAATTTATTGAGTTCAGTAGTGAGAATATTTGCTATCTCTTGTTGATATTGAGAAATACTTTTAAAATCTATCACTAGATTATAGTTGGGATTATGTGCTATCATGCTTGCATATTGTTGTGTTTGGATTTCATAAGAGTTCTTAGTAAGACTCTGTAAGAGAGAAATATTATTTTGCCATTCCTTAAAAGCAGCTTGAAATTTCTTAAATTCTTTAAAGGAGGGTGAGCCGCATTTATTGGTACTAGATTCTAAAAAGTCTTGCGCATTTTGTACTTTTTGCATGATTTGTGCTTGAAGAATAGTCTTTGCTATTTTTACACGAACTGTGATATTATTCTTTTCATGCCTTACATCATCTATCTCAACACCTGTTAAATTATTAAAACTAGATTCAAGAAAAGTACTTGCATTGCCAATAGTTTCCAGAGATTGATTATTTTGCATCGTAGTGTTCTGACTTGTAAATTTGACACTAACTTGCAAGTTAGTGATTAAATCTTTAATGGCATTTTCTTTTGCTATATTAAGTTTTTTACCGTATCCCACACCATAGAGATACTCAAAGTCTTTTTTATAAAGATTATTTGATGAATGCAAAGCATGATGACTGCATGCAATCATCATGAAATACCCTAAAATCATTACTACCTTGGCAATCTGCAACAAATAAGACATGTCTTTATTACTCTCTAATGTTTTTTTTTTTTTTTTAAATAATTATACAGCATTTTATATAAGAAATTAATTTCTTAATTCTTTTTGGCTACTTGCTATATTTTCTATGATAAATTTTTCTACATAATTTCTGATTGGGATTACAAGTAAGATGTAAATATCCGTCAGGGCTTTTCTCTATGCTAAATTGTGCATATTCATTATTTATTATAAGAGTAAAAGTATTTCCCTGCCTTATAAAAGAAAATAAAGCACTTTGTGTATGTGCTTTGTGTAAAATTGCTTCTAGCTGAAAATCTTGTAGGTTTTGCTTGCTAAGGTAACTCTCATAGCTGATTACCTGAAGTTTTCTTTGCAACATCTGGATATGTTGACTTGCTTGCTCTATAGCAAGTATTTTATTATTAAAATATTTCAAGGCTGGAATACTTAAAATGGAGATAATCATTATACATAATAGCAATTCAAATAATGAGAAACTTCTACTTGATGTAAGTCTTGCAGAGAAACTAAAAGTGATATTATTATAAAAACAAAGCATCAAAAAATTATCAAATAACATTACGTTATCTTGCAGTTAAAAAACTTAAACATACTAAACGTCAAGGTTCTTTACATCTCTTGCAAATTTTTGAATATATTGCCTTCTAGGTTCCACTTCATCTCCCATAAAAATATTAAACATTTCATCGGCGATTTCATCATCCTCTATTTTAATTTGCACAAGAGTTCTATTCTTAGGCGACATAGTTGTCTCCCATAATTGTTCTTTATTCATCTCTCCTAAACCCTTATACCGTTGAATATATGCTCCCTTTTTTGCTGAAGCTTCAATTTCCTCAAGACATACAATAATATCTTTATGTTCTAAAAACTCTAATTCTCTTTGAGAGATAGTCCGATAAAGAGATTTTGCCTCTTTAAAAGCAGAATCATGAAATAAACTGCGAGCAATAGTGATTTCTGAAACGCCCAAGTTCGTCTGAATATTGAAAGTTATTTTTATTTCTTCGCTTGTAATGTCTTTGGGGATTTTTTTTAGAATCTTGCAATGTTTCTTTTGCAAATACTCTTCACATAATTGCGATAATGTTATAAAGTTATGTGTATCTATTTCATTTTCCAAGAGGAATCTTAAGATATGTTGTATATGATAACGAGATTCTAAGGTATTGATTAGCAATCTATAATGCGCAATCATTTTTAAAACCTCTAAAAGCTCATTTGTGCCAATACCTGTGAAGGAAAAGTTTTGTATTCCATTTTCTATGAGAAACTCACTTAATGCTCTATCATCTCGCAAATAGGTTTTATTTTTACCTTTTTGAAAACAATAGAGTGGGGGGTGTGCTATATAAACATGTCCATTTTGTATAAGTGGCTTAAAATAACGATAAAAAAAGGTCATAAGCAGTGTTTGAATATGGCTACCATCAACATCGGCATCTGTCATAATGATAATTTTATGATAACGTAATTTGTCAATATTAAATTCTTCACCGATTCCACAACCAAAGGCAGTAATCATATTTTTAATTTCTTCACTTTTAAATATTGTATCAAGTCTTGATTTTTCAACATTTAGAATCTTGCCTCTAAGTGGTAAAATAGCCTGAAATAATCTTTCTCTCCCTTGCTTTGCTGACCCCCCTGCAGAATCTCCTTCTACAAGATAAATTTCACAAATACTAGAATCTTTGCTCTGACAGTCTGCAAGTTTGCCCGGAAGTGTAGAAACTGATAATTTATTATCCTTGCGAGTAAGTTCTCTTGCTTTTCTTGCTGCTTCTCTGCTTCTTGCAGCAACTAATACCTTTTGCATAATTACTTTTGCTTGTGTGGGATTTTCCTCAAAAAATTTACTCATTTTTTCATAGGTTAATTTTTGAACAATACCCTTAACAAAAGAATTGCCTAATTTTCCCTTAGTTTGTCCTTCAAATTGGGGTTCCATAATCTTTGTAGAAACAATAGCTACTAACCCTTCACGCACATCATCACCCAAAACTCTGCTGTCTTTTTCTCTTGCATTGGCATGAGATTCTATGTAATTGAGAATTGCACGACTAAGTCCCGTCCTAAATCCAGCTTCATGAGTACCACCATCGTGTGTGCGAATATTATTTACGAAACTTAAGAGTTTTTCATCATAGCCTTCATTGTATGCAAGTGCAATTTCTATTTCGGTATCATCTTCATTTGCTTTAAAATCTATAATGTGCGAAATGAGAGGTTTTTTATTTATATCTTCGATAAACTGACGCAAACCACCTTCAAAATAAAATGTTTCTTTTGTCCCATCTCGTTCGTCTTTAAAATGTATAGTAATGCCATGTGTGAGATAAGCCATTTCTTTGAATCTTTTAATGAGAATACTAGAATCAAATTCAGTAACTTCCATGATTTCAGAATCGGGATAAAATTCTATAGTTGTTCCATGTTTTGTGCTCTTACCAATAATTTCCAAGTTTGTAGTGGGAACTCCTTTGACGAATTCTTGTTGATAGATTTTTCCGTTTTTATGGATGGTCATAATGAGTTTGTTAGATAGAGCATTAACGACACTTACCCCCACGCCGTGTAAGCCGCCAGAGACTTTATAGGTATCTTTATCGAATTTTCCACCTGCGTGCAGTACGGTCAATACAACTGTGGCAGCTGGGAGGTTTTCTGTTGGATGTATATCAATAGGAATTCCTCTGCCGTCATCTTCTATTATAGCACCTCCCGTGTCTGTGAGGGTGATATAAATGTTTTTACAGAATCCAGCCATTGCTTCATCAATAGAATTATCTACAACTTCATATATCATATGATGTAGTCCATTGGAATTTGTGTCTCCAATATACATGCCGGGTCTTTTACGGACAGCTTCTAATCCCTTAAGAACTTTTATATTATCTGCGCGATATTCTTTGTTGTTTTCTGTATTTGGCATAAATCTTTGCTCCATATTCATAGATTAAATTAGATAAGAAATTTTATAAAATGTGTGGCATGATAAGCTCTTCAAAGTCATGAAGATTAATGAATACCGCTGTGTTAGGATTAGAAATATGGAATTCTAAATCTTCGTATTTTGAGCTAGACATACATTCAAGGAGATATTTATTGGTCAATCCTATATGTATATCTTCTTGGGTGGTTGTTGGAGAGTCGATATGAATGGATGCGCTAGAACCTTCATCTTCGATGGTTTCTAAAATAATTTCTTCTTTTGTGAAAGTTATTTTTACTTTGTTGCTAACGGCGTTGATTTGATTGATAGCTTTTATGAAGTCGGTTTTATTGATTTTAATGCACTGTGCATTAGGTTGTTTTTTTATAATTGCTTCATAGGCTGGAAATCTAGCGTTGATAAGTTTGGTGTAAAATTCCATATTTTGATAGATTATTCCTATTGATTCTATATATGACGTATTATCTTCGTTATTTATTCTTTTAATGTAAATCTCAAATTCATTGTTAAATAATTTAAGAATTTCATTGATAGATTTTTTTGGAAGAATGCAAGATATATCTTGTATGTCTCCTTGATATTCTTTACGAATAAAGCCTAGTCTTCTTGAATCTGTGGCAATAAGTGAGAATAGATTATTTTTGATTTCGAGTAATATTCCTTGCATAGCAATGTTAGTGGCGTCCTTTGGGTCAGCACAGCAATGATATATTTTTTTGATTCCTTGAATAAACAATTCGTTGTCGATATTGATTTTTTCCATTTCTTGATAATTTTGTCTGAATGGTAAATTGTTTATTTCATAGATTGGAATTTTAAAGCATGATTTGTTTTGTTTAATAAGTAATAGGTTGTCTGTTTCTTCTAAAATAATTTCTCCTTCGTTTAGAGACTTCATGATGTTATTGATAATACCGCCATTAATGGCGCATTTAATTGTGCCTTGTGCGGTTGTGGGAATGAGTGAGGTTTTTATATAAATTTCGTGGTCTGTGGCTTTGAGAACGATGTTATTTTCTGACGTTTCGAGGAGAATGTTTGAGGTGATGTCAGTAAAGTCTTTTTTATTGATGGCATTTTGCATATTGGAGAGTGCTTGTTCAATGATGCTTTTATCAATGGAAATAGTGTTCATTGGTTGTTTGCTCCAGAGTTCAGAATTATTTATAGATTTTAGTAGTTGTAGTAGTTATAGTGAATAGGATGAAATATCTATAAAAAAGCTTTTTAGAAGCCTAATATCTGTATTTTTTGAGGGTAGTAAAAAGCTTTGTTTAGTCATTTTAAAATCACAGCTATTCATTAACTAGTGAAAGTTAGATTATAGCAAAATAAAGTGTTTTTATCAAATAACTTGGTTTGTTTGGTTGGTTTTGTGATGATGTGTTTTTGTTTGAGAATATCTTAGTTTTTATTATTGTAGGATATGTTTGAGTTTTGAGATCATGTTGGATATTTCGTTTTTAAGTTGAGGATTTTGTTGCATTTCTTCTTTAAGTGTTTTGATTTGCTTACTTACTGCGCTGTGGTCTTTGAGGTTAAGTTCGCTTGCTATTGCAGGGAAAGTGGTATTTGTTTCTTCTCTAGCTATGTAGGCAACTATTTTTCGAGCTTTTGCGATAGTTTTTTTACTTCTTGTTTTGTTTCGTATTTCTGTGGGTTTGAGGTTAAGTTCTCTTGCCACAAGAGTAATAACGTCTTCAAAGTCGATATGTTTTTTCTCTACCCCTCTATCTTTTAGTTCATTTTCTACGATTTCTGTGGTAATGGGCATGTTTAGTAATGACATTTGTCCATGCAATTTAAGAATTATGCCTTCTATTTCTCGAATGTTATCATGGACTTGTGTGGCTAATAGGTCGATGATTTTAGAATCCAAGTTAATATTGTTTAGTTCACATTTTTGTTTGATGATGTGGATTTTGGTTTCTAATTCGGGAGATTCTATTTTAGCACTCATACCGCCATCAAAACGTGATTTTAATCTTTTTTCAAGTTTTTCGATGAGTTTTGGTGGTTTATCACTTGTCATAATGATTTGTCCTCCTGCGAGGTTGATGTCATTGAAAGTGTTGAAAAATTCTTCTTGAAATTTTTCTGTGTTTGCGAGAAATTGCACATCATCAATAAGTAAATAGTCGCATTTACGGAATCTCTCTCTGAATTGATCCATTGTTTTATTTTGTAATCTATGACGGTATTCATTAAACATGATTTCAGCTGTGATATAGATAATCATAGCATTGGGATTGCGTTTATAAACGCTGTGGCATACTGCGTTTAATAAATGTGTTTTACCTAAACCTGTATTACCATAGATAAGAAGTGGATTCCAATTTGGCTTTTGTCTCTTGGCTGCTTCTTTTGTCATTTTGTAGGCAAATTCATTGCATTCTCCTACGATAAATTTTTCAAAGGTATAGTCTTGATTGATAGTGTATTGGTTGTTTTTGATGATATATTTTCTTTGTGGTATTTGGGGAGGTTGTCTTTCGGATTTGAGATTAAAGAGTATTTCGGGCTTAAAATTTGTGGTTTGTTCTACGAATTTTATCATTAGGTTGCGGTATTTTCTTTTTGCCCAATTTGCTAGGAATATATTATCTGTAAGGAATATGAATAGATTTTCTTGTGAATTTTGTGCATCATACTGTATCTTGCTAACATATTGCATGTATTCTAGTTTGCTAACTTGCATTTTTAGATTCTCTAATATGTCATAACCGTTCATTTGTATTCCTCATTGATTAATTCACTATATGTTGTTCAGTATAGCATTTTTGTGTGAATTAATTTAGAATTATTTGTGAATTAGATGGGAAATAGGCGTGAATTACATAGGAATTGTTTGTGAATTAATTTTTTTGTGAAGTTATTATGAAGAGACCAACCCCATTCCTTTTAAGCCTGCGATAATCATTTTAAACCCCATTGCAATGATAAATACAAGGGCTATTCGAGAGAATACATATAACGCAAGTTTTCCTAGAATTCGTTCTATTGTTGCGGCATAGTGAAAAAGAGTGAATATAAATAAAAAAGCAATGATTATTGCGCCAATTGCTAAAAATATGTTTTTGTCTTCAGAGATAACAATGATGGTTGCAAGAGTTCCTGGTCCTACGAGCATAGGAAATGCCATAGGGATAATAGTTTGTTTAAAGAGTTCATTAAAGTGTAGGGTTTTATAATGGGAATAGTCTTGATGGGCTGATGAAAAAAGAAGATTCCTTAAACTCATAACCATCAGAATTAGTCCTCCAGCTACGCGTAATTCATGAATACTTACACGGAAAAGGTAGCTCATAATAAAAGATCCAGTGAGTAAAAATATTGATACAATGCAAAATGCTGTAAAAACGATATTTCTAAAGAGTTTTTGCCTAAAGGGTGTTTTTACTCCTTCTGTCATGGAGATAAATTGCGGAAGATTTCCAAAGGGATTAAGCACGGCTACAATAGCAACTGCTGCAAGAAAGAGGCTATGCAAATTAGATTCCATGTCATTGAACATTATATTTCCTGTGAGTTTGAGATTAAGGGGGATTTTAGCTTATTTCCTGTTAATCAGAAAAGTTAGTTTTAAATTATATGAGATATTTCTTTTATCTTTACAATGTGTTTTGCAAGAGCAGGGATTCAGCTATAATGAGAACTTCGTCAGGAGTGATAAGTCGCATACAATTATGATGTGTGAGAGGACATGTGCGTTTATAGCAGGGCGCACAAGGCAAATCTTTTTTTATAATAATGCTAGAATCTATCTGGATGTGTTCTCCATGTGTATTACGATTCTTGGGTTTATTATTTGCAAAAGATTGTAAGTTTTCAGAATTCTGTTTATAAGGTAAAAGGTTTTGTTGATAAAATCTAGGACTCCATGGGCTACACCAATCAAATGGCGTAGGTCCGAAAAATACAATATTAGGAATTTCTAGTGCCTTGGCAATATGCATAGAACCACTATCATTACCAATATAAAGACTGCATTGTTGTAGAGATTGTATAAGCTCAAAAATACTTGTTTTACCCGTGAAATTTTCTAGTTGAATATGATAACTTCGTGGAAGTATTTGTATGATTTTTGATTCTATTTGTTGATTATAAAATACTTCATTTTTTGTCCCATAGATTCTTATAATATATCCCCTTTTTATAAGTGATATTGCTACTTCACTAAAATATTCAGGTAACCACATTTTTGAGTTTCCATAGCTAGCTCCGGGGCTTATAGCGATAACATTTTTTTCGGTTTGTTTGCTTGTTGTGATTCCAATTAGTTGTAATTTACCTACTTGTGAAAATAACTTATTTTGAATAATACTTGCATGGGGATTGCTGATATAATGAGATTTTTCTAAATCAATGGATTGATAGAATCTTGTAGGTAAAAGCGGTAAAAGCAGATTGGCATAACTCAGGACTTGGTGATTACATGCAGGGAATCTTCCACTGCTAAATTTAATAGTGTGTGTAAGTAGAAATTTACGTAATCCAAAGAAGTTTTTATCTCCATAGCCTATTGTCATTTCTACATTAATTTTTGAGAGCAAAAAAGCAGAAAAAAAATTGTTTTGTGTGGTTATAGCACAATCGAGTTTGATTTGAGATTTGATGAGGTAAGTATTGATATTCGCAGCGAGAAGGTTTATTTCTTGTATGCGTTTTGTGATTCTCTTTGCTTGTTTGCTATTATCTACAAAGATTTGAATAATATAGTCATTAAGATTGAATACACTTGCAGTAAGGGCATTACCCACAAGAATACATTGCATTTCAGGATAAACTTTATGCAGTAAAGCAATCATAGGGGTAAGCATAATTGCATCACCTAACCAATTAGGAAGTCGTATCAAGATATTCATATCCAACCTTATGTGTTAGATTTTGGATATTATACTAGATTCTCTATGGTTTTATTGGTCTATATAAAGAAACAAGATTCTTTCTCTACAATAAGAGGATTTAATCTTAATGTAAAAATTGCAAAATAATTATGGATTACTTGATAACACATAACAATAAAATAATAGAGATTCTATTGATAAAAAATATAAAGACTTATCAGACAATAAGCTTATGCAATAAGCCCATGATGGTACTTACCATTCAATAATTTCTCATTATTCCAAGAGATTAAAAGAATATAAATTAATAAGATTATATCTTTTCACAAGCTATCTATTTTTACATAGAGCTAAGACAAAGCTTATATAAGGCTAGTTTGCTAAAGACAATAGTAAAATACACAAAGACGTGCTAAATAGAGAATCAATCATAGAAAAGGATAAAGCAATATATGGGCAATAAAGATGTAGAAAGAGTGTGCATGAGAAAAATATCATACAAATATTAAGATAAAGTGTTTTGATAATAAATTTTCTTTCAGGATTTTTATTGTAAATTCTTTCTTATGAGATAGAACAAATAAGCAAGGAATAAGTAAGAGATTATAAGTAATGAGAGCAACATGATAGAGAGCTTGTTGTGAATAATCTTGTTATAATTCATTTTGTAGTGTTGCTAGCCTTTGTTTGGTTAAATCTCGCTGGTTCTCTACTTCTGCCATGAAAGAGAAAGCAATACCGTTTATTAATCTTGTAAAATAGCATTAAGACATAACATTAACATTATATTAATCTATGTTAGATGATTTAATCATTATTTTTTTAATGAAAAAGTTATTAGGTCTGACACAGCATAACATTAAAGGATACACATTGCCATATAATAATACACAAAGTCATTCTAATCAAATGACAGATGAACACATTGATACATTATTGCAGCATGATGCTTATATGCAGAATCTTCAGATAAATAAAGACAAACTAAATGAGTGTCAAAAATCTCGAGGGTTTCAATCCTGCTTACATTGTGAGCAGATTATTGCTTGCCAAATTCGTATTGCATATGTTAATGCAGTATATGAAAGCATGAATAAAGGGCAGGTTGGAGATTTTGATTTTAATTAAAGGAAATGAGACCTTTCAAGGTGCTAATGTAGGAATCACATTATGTTTATTATTCTTTGGAGAAATGGCATTTTGAGACATAAGGTTATAGTGTTTTGTGTTTTGATTTGTTTTATGGGTTGTGGTTATAGACCTATGGCATATTATGCCAATAAGGCATTAGGCGATAAAGTGTATGTAAGGTTACAATTAAATCTTGAAAATACCGAAGAATCCGTTCAGATTAAAGATATTATTAACGAAGCCATAGCCTCACGATTTCATTCTCAATTGACAAATGAGAATGATTGTGATACTGTCTTGGAGGTGCAAGTGCAGAATATACAAGATAATGTTATTGCAACTAATTCACAAGGATTTGCAACTTTTTATAGAATCTATATCGATATTAAATTTCATTTTAATCGCGATGGTAGAGATTTTGTATTTTTTAATCAAGGATATTATGATTATGCAAGCTCACTTATTAATCCCATTGTTACTTACAATAATCGTTCAAGTGCGATTCTTGAAGCAAGCAAACAAAGTATTGATAAGTTCATTTCTCAAGTAGGTTATAGCATGGCATTTTAGCTTTATGACAAGAGAGTATTGCCAAGAATCTTAAGTGATTAAGCAATAAAATTTAAATCTCTTTGTATAAAATACATACAAAGAGCATAAAGGGGAGCGAGGGGAATTGAATATTTTATTGCAATAATCTTAGAACATTTTGTTGCACAGCATTTGCTTGAGCCATAGCAAAGCTGCCAGATTGAGCCAAAATATTATGCTTAGAAAATGTTGCAGATTCTTGAGCAAAATCCACATCTCTGATTTGAGATTCAGCTGCTTTAACATTGACTTGTGTGATAGAGATATTGTTAATTGTAGCTACAAGTTGCATTTGCACTGAACCCATGTCAGCGCGAATTTTATCGAGTTGTCTCGTTGCAGATTCTGCCATATCCATAACAACCATTGCCCCGCGTAATGAAGTAACGCCAGCACCAATTCCATCAATATTTTGCACTGCTTGGGCTGCATTAGCATTTGCACCAGATGCGCTTGCGATGTTTCTGTCCATATTGCCACGAATAGAACGGAGATTTACGGTGTATTGAGCGATTCCTTGTGCAGAGTGATAACCTACGTTGCTAAAGTTTGTTCCACTTACGATAATATCCCTTGCATCAGTTCTTACAAGGCTTAATCGACCTACAATGGCATGATCTTTACCATCAACACCATTAAAGCTTCCGCCACCAAGCACCGCTCCTGTTTTGTAAGCCGTATGAACAGAAATTGCGCGACCATCAAGGCTTCTAAGATTTAATCGTCCTTCAATATCTACATACGCTTCAACACCGGTTCGTTCTTTAATTGAGTTAAAGGCATTAATCAAACGACCATCAGAATCATTTTTGCGAACATCATTGATTGTTCCGATTGTTGTTCCATTCACAACTAGACCATGCACAGTACCAGATTGGACGGGTACAGCACCCGTTCCTAAGACTGTGGCGTATGCACGTACGCCTAAAGTATCAGAAAATTTATTAATTGTGTCGGCTAAAACACCAATTCCCGTTCCAGCACTTGTAGAAATTACAGCAGTTTCTAACTTGTAATCTTTTTTACCATCGACTTGTCGGAATTTTAAAGCAACTTCTTTAAGATTTTTTGCTCCCGCACTTGCAAGCATGCCAATACCTGTTACAGAAGAACTCTCCAATCTGACATGCCCAATTTTATCTGAGCTTGTTGGACCAATAGAAGCTTTAACTGTGGTATTAGAATACGCACCAATTTGAAATTCCTTATTAGAGAATGCTCCAGATAACATTTGCTGACCATTATAGCTGGTGGTATTAGCAATATTATCAAGTTCCTCTAAAAGTCTTACAATGTCATTTTGTAATGCTCGTCTTGATTCAGTGGTTTGTCCATCTTGTGCTGCTTGAATCGCTTTAACTTTTACAGTATCAAGAATTTTAAGCTGCTCATCCATTGCCTTGTCAGCAATCTGTATCATACCAATTGCGTCATTGGCATTACCAATTGCCTGTCCCAATGAACTTGCCTGACTGCGCAAACTATCTGCGATTGACATACCAGAGGCATCATCTGCCGCTTTGTTAATCCTCAAGCCAGAACTTAGTTTCTCTAGCGAATTCGCTATAAACCTATTGTTTTGCACACCGATGGTATGTGCATTGAGTGCTGCGATATTTGTATTTATCCTAAAACTCATCTTTGCATCCTTTGCTAAAAATTTGAATACACTCTGTTCAAGCAAAGTTTGTTCCCAAAGTTAAGAATCTTAATATAAAAATTACAAAATCAAATGTATGAGCAGTAATATATAACTTAATGTAACCAAGTCTAAAAATGTTTTATGCTTGTAGTTTTAACAATAAATTGCTATTATTGTTGGTATTTTTAAGATTAATCTAAAGGATTAAAATGAGAGCAAAGCAATCTTTGCTAAGATTTTTATGTATTTGTAGTTTCTTGTGTTTCTATAGTTTTTCTTATGCAGACGATAAAACCATTACTATCACTACGGAAACAGATAATGTTCCTAACATTCAAGTTATCAGCAGTGATGGCAGTGAAAATAACATGAAAATTTATAAAATGTTAGTTCAAGATCTTAAAACAACAGGGCATTTTAATGTGTATTATGATGACACTCTAAAAACTAATGTCTTGAAGTATGAAATAGCTATTCAAGATTATAAAGCAAAGAATATTCACTTTATTGCTCAAATATCTCACAAAAAAGATGGCAAAAAACTTATTGGAATTTTAACACTTCGAGATTTAATTGCGGATAAAGAGGAAGTTACAGAGTATATTCAAG
Organism: Helicobacter sp. MIT 14-3879; assembly: GCF_003364125.1. Taxonomy (NCBI): domain Bacteria; kingdom Pseudomonadati; phylum Campylobacterota; class Epsilonproteobacteria; order Campylobacterales; family Helicobacteraceae; genus Helicobacter; species Helicobacter sp. MIT 14-3879. The sequence continues at coordinate 9,954 of NZ_NXLP01000020.1, read as the reverse complement.
AAGAAATGGAAGCATATCCGTTTATCGCGCACACCATGGCGGTTTATTTAAATGATTATATTAAAGCAGAGAATGTAGATTGGATAAAGCGATATGTGATATTCTCAAAATATACGGGTTCTGCAAAGAGTGAGATTACTTTAGCAGATTATACTTTTACTTATCAAAAGCCCGTTATTGTCAATGGGCTTAATGTTTTTCCAAAATGGGCGGATAAAAATCAGAGAGAATTTTATTATACACTTATTCATAATGAAGCTACAATTTATAAATACAACCTCTATGATGGTAAAAATGAACGTATTATTTCATCTCAAGGTATGGCGGTTGTTTCGGATGTTTCTCGTGATGGTTCTAAATTGCTTATGAGTCTTTCTCCCACAGGATTAAGTGATGTATTTCTTTATGATGTTAAAACAAAACAAATCACCCAACTCACTACTTATTCGGGTATCGATGTAAATGCAAATTTTATCAATAATGATACCGCTTTTGCCTTTGTTTCTGATAGGCTTGGATATCCTAATATTTTTATGCAAAATTTATCACCCAATAGCAATGTATTTCAGCTTGTTTTTCGTGGCAGAAATAATAGCTCACTTTCAACATTTGGAAATTATATTGTATTTTCCAGCAGAGAGAGTGATTTAGAGACGGGTTTGAATGGGTTTAATCTCTACTTAGTTTCTTCTCAGAGTGATTATATTCGGAGACTTAGTAAAACAGGGACTAATAGAATTCCTAGATTTTCTTATGACGGAGATTCTATTATGTATTTAAGACAATCTAATAATGAAAACGCTATTGGAATCATTAGGCTCTCTATTAATAAGAGTTTTCTTTTTCCGTTAAAAAGCATAAAAATTCAGGCATTTGATTGGTAAATTGTGTATTTTTTTTGATAGAATAGAAGAATCTATTTTTACTAAGGAGATGTTTTATGCAATATTTAAAGCTATCTGGAGTTTTATTAGTTTTGTTTTTTGCAATTGGTTGTGGTTCAAAAACGGTTGATTCATCTCAAGATACTAGTAAAAAAACCACAGAGCAAACACCAATAGAAGAGCCTATGGAAGAAACAACAGTTGCACAAAATGATCCAGAAGGTGGATTTATGCCCGTGCCAGGTCCGGATGGTGGTGATTTAGCAGGGAGTAGCTATGGTGATGATAGCAATACAGACGGCGATAGTTTAGCCAATAAACAGGATGATATAGATGAGGATAGTCGGCATGGTGATGGAGATGAAATGATAACTGTGGATTCTCTACATGCTATTTATTTTGACTTTGATAAATACTATATCAGAAATGACATGAAACCTTATATCAGAGCCGATGCAGAATATATTAAAAAGCAAGACATTAAAGCTGTTGTTTTACAGGGAAATACAGATGAATTTGGGACAGACGAGTATAATTTTGCATTAGGACAGAAAAGAGCATTGTCTGTACGAGATGCTTTAGTATTACAAGGATTACCTAAAAATATGTTCTCAACTGTGTCATTTGGTGCAAGTAAGCCAGTGTGCAAAGAAAAAACTTCTGAATGTTATGCGCAAAATAGACGAACGGACTTAGTTGAAAAGTGATATATAAGGAATCATTTTATGCAAGTTTAGATAGAATCTAATATTTGTTTGTAGGATTTCATAGCTAGATGTTTTGCTTTGCAGTAAAGCTAGAATATTATGTGTATGCTTTCAAATAGTAAGGACTTAGTGAAATCAACTAGATAAATGTTTAATGTATTTTGATGAGGTATATTAGAATTTTTCTAGCAATTTAGAGTGGCTATTTGTAGATTTTCTACTTATTATTTTTTCTTGATAAGAGCAACATTGTGAAGTTCAATTCAATGTAGTTTGTTTGGAAAAATATGAAAATAGATTAAGAATGCTAAGGTTTAGCTAATGGGTATTGCAAGGTATTGTATTGTATGTGTTGCATTATATATAAGTACTCACGTTTTTTTATGTGCAGAACCTTCTGCATTTGAATTGCAGGGTGGTGCTACTAAAAAAGATATGCGAGAGTTAAAAGATGTCGCAGATTTTACTCGCTCTGTTATTTCAGATTTTCAGACTAAAATTGTAAATCTTGAGCAGGCAATCGAAGGGTTAAAGACTGTATATGAAGGTATGAGCGCAACTTCTAGACAAGACACCTTACTTTTAAAATCTCAAGTTGATAAAATAACGAATCTTCAAGATATTGTAGAGTCTTTGCAAACATCTCAAAAATCAAGATCGGAGAACGTAGCGAAGTTAGAAGCACAAGTTGAAGCTAATACTAATAGCATTGTTCAGATTAATCAAAAAATTGATAAATTATCTGAAGCTTTTTTGCAAGCAAATGAGGAGATACTCAAACAAATAGAAGTATTAAGCCAACAAGCTTTGACCTTACAAAATAGTATTCAAGCAATACAAAATCAACCTATTGTTAATGCTATAAAGGAAAACAATGCTTCTGATTCTATGCAGAAATATAAATTTTCTCAAAATAGCAATGCTGACAATCTCAAAGAAGCAAAAAGGCTTTTAAAGCAAAAGAGGCTTAATGATGCAAAAGCTTATTTTGAGTATCTTGTTGGTAATAACTATGCAGTAGCAGAATCTAGCTATTATTTGGGAGAAATTTATTATGCACATAAGGAGTATAATGAGGCTTTACCTTACTATAAAACAAGTGCAAGTTTAGATAGTAAGGCTAGCTATATGCCTATCTTACTATGGCATACAGCTTGGTCTTTTAAATATCTTAATGATGCAGAAAATTATAAGAAATTTTTACAAACTTTGGTTACCTTGTTCCCAGAAAGCGAGCAAGGTCGTAAAGCCAAAGATATACTTAATAAATAGGAGACAATTATGATAGAGAATAATAAGGTTGTATCAATTAATTATGAGGTTGTAGATGCTCTGACACAGCAAACCGTTGATAGCAATAAAGATAGCAAACCATTGGAGTTTATTGTTGGGCATTCTCAAGTTATTGAAGGCTTAGAAAAACAAATCATAGGTGCTAATATTGGAGATTCTTTAACCTTTAGTGTTTCGCCAGAACAAGGTTATGGTGTACGTAATCCTGAATTGTTGCAAGAAGTTGATAGAGAGCAGTTTAGTAATATTGAATTAGAAAAGGGTATGACACTTTTTGGTCAAGCTGAGAATGGCATGCCTGTACAGGTTATTGTTGCAGATTTTAATGATAACACAGTAATTATTGATTATAATCATCCGTTAGCAGGTAAAACATTAAATTTTAAGGTTGATGTTTTGGATGCCAGAGACGCCACTCCAGATGAATTGATTAGAGGTATGAGTGGCGGTTGTGGTTGTTCTAGTGCTGCAGGAGAACATAGTGGAGGTTGCTGTGGTGGTGGGTGTGGCTGCCATTAACCTCTTATTGTCATTATTGTTTGTTTAAGGGTGCTAAATACCTTTTAAAACTTCATAGAGAATCTCAAAGAAATTCATTTATATAATAAAAGCCGCACATAGGCTTTTATTAGAAGTCTTGATAATATCCTCATTAACTAGCAATTTCAGATTATTTTTTATACAATAATTCAATAATTATTAATAATATTTATTATAAATATCGATAATAGTATATACTCATGATTTTATATCAAAGATTTTGTAGTTTTTAAATAAAATGATTAAGGTTAATTGGTGAATAGATTTACCAATTAAATTTTAAATAGGGAATAAATAATTCAAAAATAGATTAAAAAGAAATACGATACAATTTTGTGTCTAAATTAGTGCTAAGGGATAGTATGATTCAGAGTGTCATTGGAAAAATATTTGGGACGAGGAATGATAAGATTTTAAAGCAATATCAATACCGTGTAAAAAAAATTAATGCTTTAGAATCTCAGATTCAACAATTGAATGACGTAGATTTACAGCAACGTTTTCAATGTATTCGCGATGAGACATTGCGCAAGACGGAGAGTATTGATAATAATCAAACTTCCATTTCCTTGATTAATTCCTTTTTAGATTCTAAGCTTGAAGAAGTTTTTGCTCTTACAAGAGAAGCCAGCAAACGAGTGCTTGGTATGAGACATTTTGATGTTCAGTTAATTGGAGGAATGGCTTTACATGATGGGAGAATTGCTGAGATGAAAACAGGTGAAGGTAAAACTCTTGTAGCGACACTCCCTGTAATACTTAATGCGTTATCTGGTAAGAGCGTACATGTAGTTACTGTAAATGATTATCTTGCAAAACGCGATGCAGAATCTATGATTCCCTTGTATGAATTTTTTGGGCTAAGTGTGGGGGTTATTACTAGCACAATACATGGAGATTCAGAACGATTAAGTATTTATAATAATAATGTTGTCTATGGCACAAATAATGAATATGGCTTTGATTATTTGCGTGATAATATGAAATATAATCTTGAACAAAAAGTACAAAAATGCCATTTCTTCGCTATTATAGATGAAGTAGATTCTATTCTTATTGATGAGGCAAGAACACCGCTTATTATTTCTGGACCAATCAATCGCAAAATGGAAAACTATCAACTTGCCGATTCAGTAGCTAGGGCTATGAAAGTTTCAGAGGACTTCAACATTGATGAAAAAAATCGTGTTATCCTGACGACTGAAGAAGGTATTAGGAAAGCAGAAAAGCTTTTTAATGTTGAGAACTTATATGCGATTGAAAATGCGTCTTTATCTCATCATTTAGACCAAGCCTTAAAAGCAAATTATCTTTTTGTTAAAGATAAAGATTATGTTGTACAGAACGGTGAAGTAGTAATTGTTGATGAATTTACGGGCAGACTTAGTGAAGGACGTAGATTCAGCGAGGGACTGCATCAAGCGTTGGAAGCCAAGGAGAATGTTGCTATCAAAGAAGAAAGTCAAACTTTAGCAGATATTACTTTTCAAAATTATTTTCGTCTTTATGATAAGTTGGGAGGTATGACAGGAACAGCACAAACGGAAGCAACAGAGTTTTTAGAAATTTATAAATTAGAGGTTGTTTCAATTCCAACCAATGTCCCTATTGCAAGAAAAGATTTAAATGATTTAATATATAAGACAGAAAAAGAAAAATTTGATTCAGTTATTGCGAAAATTATCGAACTCCATAAAGTAGGGCAGCCAGTGCTTGTTGGAACTGCGAGTATTGAAAAAAGCGAAGTTCTGCATACCATGCTTAAAAAAGCTAGAATCCCTCATAATGTGCTTAATGCAAAGCAACATGAAAAAGAAGCTGAAATTATCAAAAATGCAGGATTAAAGGGAGCTGTAACAATCGCCACCAATATGGCGGGACGTGGTGTAGATATTAAGATTGATGAGGAAGTTAAAGCATTGGGGGGTCTGTATATTATTGGCACAGAGCGACATGAAAGTAGACGTATTGATAATCAGTTACGCGGTCGTGCAGGCAGACAAGGTGATCCGGGCGTTAGTCAATTTTACTTAAGTTTAGAAGATGCATTACTGAGAATCTTTGGTAGCGATAAACTGAAGGGTATTATGGGAAAGCTTGGTATGAAAGATGGTGAAAGTATAGAATCTAGCATGATTACAAAATCTGTAGAGAAAGCACAGAAGAAAGTAGAATCTCTTCATTTTGAATCGCGTAAGCATTTGCTAGAATACGATGATGTTAGCAATGAACAACGTAAGGTTATTTATCGATTTCGTGATGAGTTGCTGCAAGAGAGTTTTGATATGCGGGAACGTATAATAGAAAATCGCTTAATAAGTGTCCAGTCTCTCTTGGAGAGATGTCAAATTTTACCCCATGATGTTCCAGAGAATTATGATACAGAAGGTTTAGTTGCAATATTAAAAGAAGAATATTTACTTGAATTTACGGATTCTTTGAAAGGTAAAAATTATGAGGAAATAAGCGATATTATTACAAAAACATTAGGCGCAAAATATGAGGAAAAGTTTGTTAATACTACATTAGAAATGCGCAATGAATTAGAACGTATAATTTATTTACAAGTAGTTGATAATGCTTGGCGTGAGCATCTTTATGCAATAGACCATCTTAAGACTGGAATTGGGTTGCGAGGATATAACCAAAAAGACCCTTTGGTAGAATATAAAAAAGAAAGTTATAACCTCTTTTTAGAATTAGTAGAAAATATTAAAATTGAAGCTTACCGCACATTACAAGTTATTCAATTTGCTGCACAAGATGTTGCTCAAGAGGAAGAAAAAATTATGTCAGATCTTCAACAAGAAAACGAAAATCTCATTTTAAACTACAATGGATTAGAAGAAGAAATTAGAGATAGAAAACCTGCCAGAAATGATATTTGTCCATGTGGCAGTGGGAAAAAGTATAAACATTGTCATGGGAAAAGCGGACCAAAAAGAGGCATATTAGCTACTCGATGATATGTGATTCTTTCTAAGTGGTGTTATTTAATAAATCATTAGCGTGAATAAAGAGCTTATTGATACTTGACGGTTTGTGATAGAATAATAAAACTTATGTTTTAGGATGGCTTATATTTTTTGTTCGATATAAGGGTTTATCTAATAGAAATGAAATTGGCATAAACAACAAGCTTGTCTTATTGGATTTTTGATATAATTATTTTTATAGTTTTTTAGAGTCTTTTGCATAGATTGAAGGACATATAAAAAGCAACAAATAAAAGCAATAATTAATAAACGCTTTCATCAGTGTGGGGTGAATTGTGATAAAAAGCTATTCAATATTTTTTATTCCTCTTATATCTCATTAATGCAGAAGAAAGTCTAATCTTTTATAAAAGAAAAACGTACTTATTAGAATAAATGAAATTATGTAATAGAATGGTTTAGTGATTAGAGAAATAAGTTTATAGACAGCTTCTAATTGAATAATTTAAGGAAAGAACATGGTAAATTCTAATTTAGCATTTATTTACCCAGGACAAGGTTCGCAATCTCTTGGTATGGGAAAAGATTTTAAAATAAACTTTACTATTGCCAAAGAGCTAAGTCAAAGAGCTAGCGATTGTTTGCATGTTGATATGGATAAAATATTAGATACTGATGAAGAAAAGTTAAATCAAACACAATATACTCAACCAGCGATATTTTTAGTGAGTGCTATGGCACATGAAATTTTAAAGCTTGAGTACGACGTTGTTCCGCGTTTGTGCTTTGGACATTCTTTAGGTGAAGTAAGTGCATATTGTCTTAATGGCACGACGTCTTTTGAAGAGGCGATAATACTCACTCATAAAAGAGGAATATTTATGTCGCAAGCTTGTAGAGGTGGTTTTAAGTTAGAGTGTGGATATGATAATTCTGATATTGTCAGCGTGGATAAATCAAATAATAGTGAAGTAGGCATGTTGGTATGTCTAGGATTAAATGCACAAGTCATAGAGACTCTATGTCAGGGTTTTCGAGAAGAAGGTTTGTGTGTTTGGGCTGCTAATTATAATCTTGAGACGCAAATTGTTTTGGCGGGTGTAAAGAAAGATTTGATAGTTGCTGAACAACAACTAAAGGATTTTGGAGCTAAGCGCACCCTGTTATTAAAAATGAATGTAGCAAGCCACTGCCCACTTTTAACAGATGCTATTCCTCCTTTTAGGGAAGTTTTAGAATCTAGCATTCAAGATTCTGCAATACAGGTTATTTCCAATGCAACTCTGGAACTTTATCACACAAAAAAACAAGCCTTGCATTTTCTTACAGAACAACTTATTAAGCCTGTGCTGTATTACAAAAGTGTCTTAGAGGCAAAAAAAATGGGCATTACACAATTTATTGAATTAGGACATGGAGCTGTATTAGCAGGATTAAATAATAAGATTTCAGATATTCCTACGATTAGCATTAATAACGCGGAATCTCTTAAACTATTAGAAAAAATCTTATAAGAGTTGTTATGGTAAAAACGAGACAAAAGCGCATAACAGTCTTTGAATTTCAAGAAGGAACAACACAAGAAATTCTATTTTATATCAGACAAAATAAAGACGTTTTGCAAACTTATTGTCTAGCATTTCATGAAAAATTTGATAAGGAAATAGAATCTTTACTACAAGAACTTGGTATCAATTATTTTTTTATCCGAAATGCAAAACGTTTTAAAACATTGCAAACACAAAAAGTTGATAAACATTTAGATTCTTTAAAGTCCGTCGTTATACAAGGTGTAACACAATCACACAAAACTGCTTCATTAGTTGTTGATAGCAATAAAGAGAAATGTATTATCCAACACAGAGAATCAAGTCTCATACAAGATAATATAAATGCCGATATTGCAGATAACGATGTTTTGTCAGATGTAGATTTCTGTGATTTACAGTCCAAGCTTTTACCTTGTAAGATTTTTAAACGCACCATTCGGAGTGGAGAAGAGCTTGTATTACATTCTCATAATGTTTTTTTAAAAGGGGTTAATGCAGGGGCATTTATTAAAAGTCATGGGAATTTAGAAATTTATGGAAAATGCGAAGGAAATTTAGAATGTTTTGGAAATTATATTATTATCAGACATTTCTTTATGGGTAGAATCAGCCTACAAGGTATTAATTTGGAAAGAAAAATGCTTGATGATTTAAGGAAAGATAATGAAGTGAAAATGATTTTCACAGAAAATGGTAAAATACAGATTATGCTATTAGCACAGACATAAAACCAGACATATTTAGTTTAGGAGTTGAAATGAATCAAAGAACTATTGCAAGAAATGTTGAACTCGTAGGTATTGGTTTGCACAAGGGGGTTCCTGTTAAAATGATTTTAGAACCATTGCCTAGTGATAGCGGCATCGTTTTTTACCGCAGTGATAAAGGCATAAGTGTTCCGCTTTGTGTAGAAAATGTAATTGATACTACAATGGCGACAGTCATTGGTAAAGATGGAGTAAGAATATCTACTATTGAGCATTTGCTTTCTAGTATTTATGCTTATGGAATCGATAATATACGTATCATTCTCGATAATGAAGAAGTTCCTATTATGGACGGTTCAAGTATCGGTTTTTGCATGTTATTAGAAGAAGCTGGTATTAGAGAATTAGAAAAACCCAAAAGAGCTATTGAAATGACAAAAAGCATTGTGGTCGAAGAAGATGGTAAATTTGTGCGGTTAGAACCAAATGAATGTATGATTTTTGATTTTACAATCCGATTTTCTCATCAAGCTATTTCTAAGCAACATTATACTTTTACATTTAGCACGCAAAGATATAAAGAAGAGATTGCTAGGGCTAGAACTTTTGGTTTTTTGCATGAAGTCAATCAACTGAGAGCTATGGGATTGGGACTTGGAGGTAGTTTTGATAATTGCATTATCTTAGATACTAATAGGATTCTCAACAGAGATGGATTGCGATATAAAGAGGAATTTGTCCGACATAAAATTTTAGATGCTATGGGTGATATGTGTTTGCTTGGTATGCCTTTTATTGGTGGGTACTTTTCTTTTGCAGGCAGTCATAGGCTTAATCACCTCTTAACTAAAAAACTTTTAAACTCTCCAAGTTGTTATAAAATAGTAGAAATTAGTAAGAGTATGCACAAAATTCCCAACTATGTTAGACAGACAATGCCTCTTTAAAACCTATTACAGATATATTCTTTGTTTCAAAGAGATGCTTATTTTATAGAATCCTTATATGCTTTGTATCTAATAATAAGCCCGAGTTAGTTTTTCTTTATCCTTAGCAATTTCATATCTCCTTAATAACTTCTCATAAAATACAAGTAGCTTTTATATCTTATTCTATGTAGAATGAAATTCAAGTAGAAACAATTATTTGATTATTTGATTATGTAAATTTTTATTCATTTTTTATGGTTTTATACTTAAAATTTAATAAGAAATTAATGAAAAGTATGAGTTATAAACTATATATCAATGAATTATGAATTAATTTTAAAGAATTATTAATAACTTTAATTGCGACTTGATAGTTTAAATTTTTATAATATTTTGTGTATTTATATC